>JACPMS010000029.1 GCA_016185875.1 Candidatus Woesearchaeota archaeon
AACCCTTCTTATTTTATCCACCCATTCTCTAACATGCTCGTAACTATTTCCGTCAATGTAAACACCATTCTTATCATGAAGTTCTGCTGGTCCATCAAAAAATGTTATAATCCGAAAATGTTCTTTGACAAGAAAGTTTAAGATCTCATTACTCATCCCTTTAAGGCTTGAAACTAAGCGAAAATTGATTTGTTTGTTAATGTGCGAATTCAAATTCTTCGTAGAATTAACTATGTACTCTATAATTTTGAAGCCTGACAATAAATCATCTCTGAATTCGATAGTTATTTCATTAGCGGAACTCTGAAGGATAAAGTTAACAGTATTTTCTGCAATTTCCGTGTTCATAGTCATGCTTTTATCTCTAACAAAAACTGTATGTACAGAAGCACCACTAAACAAAAAATTGTATCTTTGTCTGTATGAATCCAGAATTTGGCTTATATTGCTGTCTGTAACAACAAAACCTTTTTCCTTAAGAAGGCTGAATAAATTAACGTTTCCATGAGCTTTGCCTGCTATAAAAGATGAATATTCCTCGCTGGAAAGAAATATCCATGAGCCATGTTCAGTAGTCAGCAAATATCCACTATTCCAATTCTTAACTCTAAAATGATTAGTTATGTACTCTTTTTGTTCATCAAAATAAGTCAAAGCCATTTCCATTTATAAATTTCTGCTTAAACAAAGTACATAGTTATAAAATTCATAGCCCAATAGCTCAATGTCCAAATCTATCTTAGGCTCAATTATCAAAGCGTCATCAGATTTCTCAATACTACAAATTTTATCAAATTCTTGGATTGCTTTATCTATAAACTCCGTCTTATAAAACAATGGATTAAACGAAAGTTTCACTTGGTTCAATTGTCGATTCACTATTATCTTTTCCATCTTCAGCTTTTTTACTACGAACCCATGGTTTTGCATCCTTTTCTAAATAATCTGCATCCTGCGCTACAATAGGCTGATTTACATTCATCACCTTACTTACAGAATCAAGATTAGTAAGCATAACCTTTTGCAGAAAAATTTCTCTTAATCTGGCATTTCTTTTGAACTGTAAATCGTAATTAGCATAATTTATCAATTCATTATTGAAGTCTCTGCCTATAATTTCTAAGTTTATGCTCTTTTCTTTAGGCTTTAGCTCTACAATAATCTCTTGTAATGGATCGCCATCAAGAAGCACATAGCATTTTTCAGTAAATATGTAAGCTGCAGAAAAAACAGCGTCAAGTGGATATAACTTTGGATTAACCGACACGATAACTATACTTTTTTCTGAATCCACCTCAAAATTTTCCATTATTGAATTTAATCTAAAAACTTTTATAAATCTTTCGTTGATTTTTGTGAGTCTAAATTAATAGTGGACATAACCTAACATCAAAGCTATAATCACACCCAAAAATAAGAAAGGTGCGAAACTTATTGTTTGTTGTATTTTTATTGTGTTATAGGATAACTTTGCTTCTATTTTTCTTAAATTTTCTATGTCTTTTCTAGATAAGCCCTCAGCATTAAGATTAAAAAGATACTTATTAGTTCTTGTTATGCTATGAAATATCCCCATCAAACCAAAATTCCTGATTTTCCTTTTCCTGTAAAGTTTACCTTTTGCATAAATTGCTTCTGCTGGAATCATCCCAACTTTTAGTCTCTTTATTTTAACATTTTTTGAAAACGCATTAAATGCAAGAATTAGCAAAAAAAGTCTTAATACAATGAATATTGCCAATGCAAAAAGCAGGCTTTTCCAAGTCTGAAGCAAAAAAATTTTTTTGTCGAAGATAATTCTAATAAAAGACAGAAATAATAGGAATATTATAATACGAATATTAAATATTTTTTCTATGATTAAAAATATTAAGAACATTAAAAATATAGTAAATATATAGTTATTCTCTATTCCGAGAAAATTAAAAAATAAATTAAAGAACCAAGTTATTGTAAATAAGAATAATGCAAAGTTTACAATTTGTTTTAGATTAAACGCTTTAACGAAATATTTAAATTTTTTTCTGTTGTTAGTTTTTATCAACGCAAAAGTTATCAAAAATAAAGCCATTGGTGTAAATGCATAAACCAAAATGCTCATAGACGGGAATAACTTAGAATAATTAAGGCTATAAATATCCAAAGGCAATAGCAAAGAATATGAAAAGAATAGCTTTGCATCTCCAGCCGTCCATAAGCTTGAATACCAAACTATGAAGCCCACAAGCAAAGATAGTAAACTGTTAAGGAAAAATCTTATTAAATATCCCAAACTGTGATAATCTAATGCGAAAAGAATAGAATTGATACTAATGCCGTAGATTATCGCTAAAATTATCCATTTATTCCTTATTTTTCCGAATTTTATATCTTCGTAGGAAGTAGTAATACCTAAAAATAATATCATTGGTAAAAACCAGTAAATAAGCATAAAACAAATGTTCTAAAGAAGATATAAAAACCTTTCTAAAAATATTTTATTGATTTATGTTAATTTATATAAAAATAGAAACCTCTATAAATAAATATATGTTAAATAAGAAAGATGAAGCTTACCTTGAACTATCAGCCTGCCTCTCAATCTCAAGCTTCTTTGCAATCGCGTTTGAGGCGTTGCTCAGCCTGTAGGCGCTTATTATCTCGTCTGCAAGGCTGTTCACTATTGACTTTTTTGTGTTGAACGTGCGGTGGTATGCGCCTTGCGCCATGTGCTTCAAAGCCAAGTCAACCCTTCTCTGGGGAGAGCACTCGACTGCCTTCGGATACCTTGCGCCTCCGTACTCTATTGTTATGATTTCTTCCCTCTGCGCGGCATTCTCAAGGGCTTTGACAAAAACCTTTATCGGGTTTTCCTTTGTTGTTTTTTCAATATGCCTGAACGTTTCCTCAACAATGTCATAGGCTGTTTCTGCCTTTCCAGTCATGTGGAAGCTCGTCCTGAAATGCTTTTTGCCTTTGTGCCCCGGCACCATTATTTTATTGATTAGCCTCTCGACAATGAAAGTCTTGCTTTTGTGAAACTTGCTGCCAGCGTACCTCGCCCCTGTCTTTGGCACAATCCTCGGCTGCAATGTGATGTAAGACTGCAGTCCAGGGTCGTCCACCTTAACGCTTTCCACATCCCACCTGTTAAAAGCCTTTATGCTTGACATTTTTGATTGTAATTTTTTGTTTAATATTTTTTGTCTATATGAAATTAATATTTCAATTCGCCTTCGGCAAATTCTAGTGCTCGTCGTTGCTCTTCTGCCATTGAGCAACGCCTCGCCTATATATTGGATTTATTCGAGGCGAAAATTAGTGAGATGCTTGCGAGAACGCTCGCAAGCTCGCGTTCAACTCAAACAATTTTCGCCGAGTGTAACTATTGTGATTCGTCGAAAATTGAAAATTTTCGAGCGTGATCGAAAATCCAAAGGATTTATCGACATGCAAGCAAATCACGGATTGAATTTTTTTATTAAAAATTGATGATTAAATTTATTGTTTACTTTCTTGCCTTCTCTATTATTCCCTTCAGTAAAGCGTCCAGGCTTTGGTCGTTGACCTTTATCACCTGCCACCTCACTCCGGGAATGTCTCCTTTGGACTTGCCCATTGAGCCGCCAATGCATTCTATAATTACCTCGTCATGCTCGTCAATCATCTTTGTTGCTCCATCGCCGGGGCAGAATGCAGTCACCTGCCTGCCGTTTTTTATGAGCTGCACCCTTGCGCATTTCCTCATGGCAGAGTTCGGCTGCTTTGCCTCCAGCTGCACTTTCTCAAGCACAATGCCTTTTGCCTGGGACGCTCCTTCCAGCGGGTCTGAGCGCTCCTTCAGGTGCAAAACTCTTTTGATGTAGGGCTTGTAGTGCCATCTGCCTTCGTTTCTCCTTGCCTTCAATCTTTTGCCTGCAAACAGCCCTCTTGCCTTGTTTCCCATTTTAAGTCGGTATTTTTCAGTGATTTTTAAAGCTTGCTATAATCTTTCGTGCTATACGACCTTTATTTCCTTCACATCAAAGTATCTTTTTACAACAGCAGTCAGATAGCTGATATTTTGCCTTTCCCTGCCTATCAGCATTGCCCTTGCGCTGGTGTCTTTTCCGCGTATTGTTATAGTGCCGTCTTCTTTAGCAACATCCAGCGCCTCAATTGGATAAACCAAGTTTTTCACGAACTGCACAGCATTGCTGCTGAATTCAACAAGCCTTATTTTCCTCTTCAGCATATTTTCCATCCTTTTTATGTTGGCTCCGTTTTTGCCAATCGCCTTGCCCATCTCATTTTCCTCCATTACAAAAACAAGCTTCTCGCCAGAGATGCAGTCCTTGACTTTTGCCCCTGTCATGGACTCAAAAAGCGTCATCAATTTCATCAGCTCAGAATTAAACTTGATCCTGTTCACTTACTAGCACCCTTAAGCAGCGCCAAAACAGATATAGCAAACGGCTTCTTGCATATGACGCTTAATTCATCATTCGGATAGTCCAGCTTATGAAGTTCTGCGCCGCTCAATCCCGCATAATAGCTTAAATTGCTTTCAACTCCTGCCGGGCAGTTTGAACTCATTAAAATTTTTTGCACTTTGCCCAACTTCAGATTTTTCATAGCCCTTTCCGTTCCTATCACTATGTTGCCTGCCTTAAGCATTTTCTTGATTTCAGCTGCACTAAAAAACGCTTTGCGTTTTTGGTGCCCCGAAAATCCTTGATTTTCGTTGGCACTAATTTTTTTTTCCATTTTCTTCAACCTTTTTATGCTTCGCAAAAAAGCTTGACCAAAAATGCACCATCGCCTCTCGCTTTGCTCGAGTCTGATTTGCTTCGCAAATCTCTTTGATTTTTCATTTTTGTTTTATTTTATTCTAAGCTGATTGTATTATCCTCTTTACGTTAATCATCCCGTTCTCTGACTTTGAGACATCAATGCCGTCTTCTCCGTACTCAAACTGTATGATTTTTTTGGAAGCGTCCCTTACAGTATTGTCATATCCAACTTTCAGGTCCTGCATTGCGTTTGCAAGCCTTCTGTACAGATAGCCGCTTTTTGGAGTTCTCAATGCCGTGTCCATTAATGAATCCCTTCCCGTCATCGAGCCGAAGAAAAATTCCGATGGGGTCAATCCTGTTTTGAAGCCGTTGCTGATGAATCCATGCGCTTCAGGGCTTAGGTCCCCTCTTTTAAAGTGGGCTAAAGTCCTCTGCTCAAATCCTTTTTCTATCCTTTTGCCCCTCATAGCCTGCTGCCCCACGCAAGCTGCCATCTGCGCCAGGTTAAGCAGATTTCCCCTTGCGCCGCTTTCTGCCATTATCATTGTGTGGCTTCTTTTGTCTGCATGAGTTGCAACCGTCCTTCCTGTCTCGTTTCTTGCCTTGTTCAACACCTCAAGAATTCTCAACTCCAATGTTTCCTGCATTGTTTTTCCAGGAAATGCGTCAAGCTTTCCCTCCTTGAATTGCGCAATCAAAGCGTCAACATCTTTTTTTGCTGTGCCAAGGTCCTCCCTAATCTTCATTTTTGCTGAGTCAGGAAGGTCTGTATCCGATAATGCTGATGTAAACCCGGTTCTCAGCAAATATTCTATGCCAAGCCTGAAAATCTTGCCCAGCACGTCAATGCTGAAGTCCTTGCCGTATTTTTGATGTATGTTCCTCAGCATCAAGCCGGATTCCTCTCCAAGGGAGTTCCTGTCCATGACGCCAGAAACAAGCTTGCCTGATTCAATCACGACATGAGTTTCTTTATCGCACTTGTCCTTTGACCTGTCGCACAGCCTTGAATGGCCATTGTAATCAAAGTCGTCAGGCAATAAAACACCGAAAACTTCCTTGCCTGTTACAATTGACTTCCTTGGCAATTTTGAGAAATCTGTCATGCCGACTGCCGAGAGCATGTCAATAGCATCTTCCCTTTTAATTTGCGAGTCTTTTGTGAGCATGTAATTGCCGGAGATTGCATCTTGGGTGCATCCAATCAGGCTTAAGCCGTACCTCAATGACACAAGCTGTGTCTGGACTTCCATCAAAATTTCTGACTCTGCCCTTGCCTCTTCAGTCTGGGGAATGTGCAGGTTCATCTCATCGCCGTCAAAATCAGCGTTGTAAGGGGTGCAGTTTCCAGTCAAAAATCCATTGGCAAAGAAATTGTGCGTATTCAAGCTTGTAGTGACATCATAAACAAAAGGGGCATAAACCTTTTGAATATTGTATATTTTGTCATATACAAAACCCCTATTTTTGTCTGCATTTTTCTCACACCATTCCTCAAAGCCAATGAAGAAGTTCGGAAGACCTGCTTCCTCGCTTCTCCCATAAACCCATTTTTCCAACATTCCTACGCTGATTTTAAGTTTCTTGGATATTTCTTTGAATTTATTATCTTCCTTCCTTAACTGTTTAGATAGAATATATTTTTCATTTCTTTCTTTCACTTCTTTTTGTTTCAAAAGCATGTAGTGATATGCCAGTCTGGCAATATTTTCCTTTTTGCAACTATAAATATAGCCTATTTTACCAAAAAGATTAATTTTGCTCGCTTCATCGTCAACAGAGGCAGCCAATACTTTGGTTGAATGACCATCTTTTCTTTTATTGCCGTCTTGAAGTTTATTAAGCATTAACTTAATATTAAATTTATGCAAGATTTTTTGTATATCATTAATAAATATTTTTCCGGATTCTATATTTTCATCGATTTTTGAAACCTTAAACACCAAGCTACTGAAATTGCTTTTCAAATTTTTTCTTATTTTGGGAGTACTCATCTCACAACCAAAAAAGGCTGCCAAAAATTCTCTTTGTATGTAAACAGGAGAATCTAGTATCCATACAGGGACACCGTACTTTAATTTTACTTTGTCTCCATTAGGTGCCCCCAGAGCAGAAAATAGAATGGCTAAGGGCTTATGCCTTATCTCAAAATCATGGCCGCTACCTTTTATATTCAAAACCTTGCCTTTTATAGTTTCGATTTTGTTGTCAACTGTCTTTATGTAAATTTTTCCTGGCTTAAACCCCAGACTTTCAATTTCTTTTTGGATATTCTCTAAATCCTTTCTAGAACCCCTAAATATCATTCTGCCACTATCTTTCTTTAATATGAAAGTGCCATCTCCAAATAGGTGGCCCAGCAACCGCGCAATTATCATAATCCTCTGGTCTTTTAAATTCAAAGGAATCAAACGAAGCTCATTTAGTATTTTCAGTGTGTGTCTTGTATAAGTTTCTTTTGGACAATTTTTTAGAATATCTGCTTCTGTTACTAAAACCCTGTCAATTTCTTCATAAATCGGGGCGTCCAAGGGCCTTGTAATGGCAAAATCACTTTCACTAAGTTGTGAGGCTTTTTTTATTGAGTCTTTAGTATAGAATGGGTGATCTCCAGTAGCAACTATGCTTCTTCCGCCTTCAGTTGTAATCTTATAACATTTAGCTTGATATTCTTCTGGCTTTAACCCCCAAAATTTCTTTAATTCGGTTTTAGTAATGGAATTGGTGTTGTTATCGTAAGTTGCTAATTCCGATTCTTTCCAGCAGTTCTTTAATTCGTCTATTGGCCTTTGTACGCCATAACTTAACTGAACCAAAGTATCGGGAGCCACGCAGACAGCCGGGTTCAACCTCAATGTCTTTCCTGGCAATACCTTGACGCGATGGCACATCATGCTCATCCTGTGCAGTGAAGGCTGCCTGTTGAATATTGCAATGTCCCCGTCCATCAAATGCCTTTCTACAATGTAGCCTGGCTGCAGTTCTTCAAGAGAGGCTTCTTTTGTCTCCTCTGTAATTTTTTTCTTCTTGCCATCAGGCCTTATTATATAATTAGCGCCAGGGTATTTCTCAGGGCCTTTTTCAACAAATTGTTTTAGGTATTGGATGTTCCATTCATTCACCCTTTCAGGAACTGTAAGCTTGTTGGCAATGACAAAAGGCACTCCTACTTCAAAAAGCTCAAGCATTGGGTCAGGGCTTATGACTGTTCTTGCACAAAAGTTTGTCCTTTTTCCTGCAAGATTGTGCCTTATCCTGCCTTCCTTGCTCTTTATTCTTTCAGTCAATGTCTTTAATGGCTGGCCGCTTCTGTGCCTTGCCGGAGGCAGTTGCGCAATGTTATTGTCAAAAAATGTAGTGACGTGATATTGCAGCAGATCCCACAAGTCCTCAACAATTATTTCGGGAGCGCCTGCATTTATGTTCTCAAACAGCCTTTGGTTTATTCTCACAATGTCTCCCATTTTATGGGTCAAGTCGTCTTCGCTTCTTTCCCCGCTCTCCAAAGTTATGCTAGGCCTCATTGTCACAGGAGGGATTGGCAGCACTGTCAGAATCATCCATTCTGGCCTTACATGAGGCACCTTTAGCCCGAATATTTCACAGTCAGAATCCGGAATCTTCTCAAGCCTTGCCCTTATTTCGATAGGGCTTAATCTTTTTTCGTCTTCCAGAAATGTTGTGGGCTTTTCCAGGCTTATTTTTTTCTGCTTTGCCTTGCAGTTTGGGCATTTGTTTATTGTCTTCAAGCCTGCTATAATCTCCTTTACCTTCTTCCTTCGCTCCTCAACGCCGCTTTCCTTCTCAACCTGGTCAAGTGTTTCCTTGATTTTGCCTATCTTGTTGTCAGGAATCAGAATCCTGCCGCATTCCCTGCAGGTGCATTTCAGCAGTGTCATCACTATATTGACAAATTTGACATGAATTATAGGCCTTGCAAGCTCAATGTAGCCGAAATGCCCTATGCACTCTTTTAGCTTGGAGCCGCATGTCTTGCATCTTAGCCCTGGATCAATAACACCCAGCCTTATGTCCATCAAGCCGCCGTCCACAGGGTAGCCTTCCTTGTCATAAAGCTCAGGCGTGACAATCTTGGCAGAGGCCATCTTCTTAATCATCTTTGGGCTTAATACAGAAAAGGTTATGCTTTTTACCTGCTTGTATATGTACTGCTCTTCCTGCTCTATCCTTTCAACTTTCTCTTCCTTGCCTTCAATTGCCTGCTTTACAGCCTCAAGCTCCTGCTCTGATTTTTTATCTGGTTCTTCTGCCATTTTTAATTGATTTTTATTTTTTGTATTTTTTCCTGGATTATATTATTGATTTTTTATTTTGATTTTAGTTAATGCGTTTTTCGTTATTTGGTTATTTTTTGTATTTTTCCAAATTGCTATTTCTCCTTTGCCTTTTGCGGCGCTTTAACCGCCAGGCTTGGCAGCCCTGTTCCAACCGGGACTGGCTGGTTGATCATGACATTCTCCACAACAGAGTCAAGATTGTCGACTTCGCCAACAAGCGCAGCATTTATGATGTGCTTTATTGGAGTCTCAAAAGACGCCCTTGCCAAAACGCTTGACTTTTCGCTCACAACGCCATACCTTGTAATGCCTTTCAATGTGCCGCTCACGCACATTGTGTCGGCAACAAGCATTATGTGCCTTACATCTACATTCAGGCCCTGGCTTTCTATAACCTTGAAAATCTCGTTTATAATTGCCTGCCTGGCTGCTTCAATGCCAAGCACCTGCTCAATCTCAAAGATGTTGTTTGTTGCGGTCCTGTAAGCATCAACCTCTTCCAGCTGCAGAACATCTGCCAGATTGGTGCCTGCTGTTATAATCACGAACTCGTCATCCCTTTTGACAGGCAGCACCTGCGATATTCCCTTTATGCCTTTTATCGTGATGTCCTTTAGTTTTTCCTTGGTTTTGTATGCGTCATTAAAAACATCGTCCTTGCTTCTTGCTTTCAGTATCAGCGAGTCCCTGTTGTCTTTTATGTTGTAGCCCTTCAACTGCTTGGAAATTGGGTCTATAACTTTGCTGTTGGTGATGTCAATTTCTTTCATCTTATCCTTGTCAAGCTTTATTTCTATGGTGAAATCAGCGATATTGATTGCGAACTCTGTCGATATGTCCCTGAGCTTCGTCTCCTTTATCTGAAGCGCAAGATGCTTCAGCTCCTCTATTCTCTTTCCAGTGGCGTAAGGCTTTTTCAGGTAAATCTCCATCATGGGGTTGTCAAGCTCTTTCCTTCCATCCAGTATTTCAATTATTCTCGGCAGCCCAAGAGTGACGTTCATCTCCGCAACTCCTGCAAAATGAAACGTATTGAGAGTCATCTGTGTGCCTGGCTCGCCAATGGATTCGGCTGCTATCAGCCCGACTGACTCCCCTGGGACAACCCTTGCATTCTTGTATTCTTCGTAAGCTGCTTCCATTATCTTTTTCAGCTTAGCGTCGCTTATGCCTTTCGGTATGCTGCTCCTTATGTCATCAATTATCTTGCTCGGCAGCTTGTCCTCGTATTCTGAAATTATGTCTGCCATTTTTATCTGCTATTTTTTATTTTGGGTTTTTTCATTGAAATTTTTGATTGTTAGTTTATTTGTCTAATACTTGCTCTCCAGCTGCAGTTTTGGATATATCCCTAAAGACTTGAATTCATCGAGCATCAATTTGAATGCATAGCTTATCTCTATGTCATTGATGTCAACATTCTCGCCGCAAACAGGGCAGTATGATTTGTTTTTGTAATTGTCCCTTATTGCAATAATTCCGCAGCTCTCGCATACAGGCACAACTGTCTTGTCGCTGTCAAACCTTTCTTTCAGCAGCAAGGACGCTCCATGGGCAACAAATGTGTCTTTTTCCATCTCTCCTAATCTTAAGCCGCCTTCTTTTGCCCTGCCTTCTGTTGGCTGCCTTGTCAAAAGCTGTATCGGGCCCCTGGCTCTTGAGTGTATCTTGTTTGCCACCATGTGCTTCAGCTTCAGATAATACATGCTCCCAATGAATATCTTTGCCTCGTATTGCTCACCGGTTTGGCCATTGTATAATGTTTCGACGCCGCTCTCCCTAAAGCCCAATGACAACAATTCCTTCCTTAACCTTTCCTCTGGCTCTGCATCAAATGTTGTCGCATTGATATAGCGTCCGGCCAAAGCGCCGACTTTGCCTGCAATCATTTCAATCAAATGAGAGATAGTCATTCTTGAGGGTATTCCGTGGGGGGAAAATATCAAGTCCGGCACAATGCCTGCTGCTGAAAAAGGCATGTCTGCCTGCGGCACTATCATTCCAACAATTCCTTTTTGCCCGTGCCTGGATGTAAATTTGTCGCCGATTTCAGGCACTCTCTCGTCCCTTATCCTGACCTGGATAAGCTTGTTGCCTTCCTCATTCTCTGTTATTAGGACAAAATCGATGATACCCTCTTCGCCGTGCTTTAAATTTACAGAGCTTTCCCTTCTTGTGCTTGAGACAAGCGAGTACTCTTCCATCGAGCTCAAAAATCTTGGCGGCGATGTCTTGCCAATCACCACATCCCCTTCCCTGACCTTTGCTTCAGGATAGATTATTCCGTCATCTTCCAAAAACCTGTAATCCTTTTCGGTTTTATATCCTTTGACATCCTTGTCAGGAATGCATACCTGGTCAATCAAGCCTCCAGCATACCTCAGCTCTTCTGCAATGCTTGGCCTGTAATATGTTGACCTTCCGAAGCCTCTTTCTATTGAGCCTTTATTTAGGATGATGGCATCCTCCATGTTATAGCCCTTATAGCTCATGATTGCAACAACTATGTTTTGCCCGGCTGGGTGCTTGTCGTAACCGGAAATATCATGCATTATTGTATTGACCACAGGGCGCTGATTGTGGTGAAGCAGATTGACATCCATATCCATTCTCACGCTGAAGTTGGAAGCGTAGAAGCTAAGCGCCTGCTTTTGGTTTTTCGAGCCTGCATTAAGCCTTGTTGACTAATTAAAATTTCCGTACGGCACAAGAGAGGTGCAGTAGCCAAGCATCGCCAATGGCGTTATTTCAAGGTGCGTGTGCTCTGGTGTAAGCTCGCTTTCAATAAAGGCTATCAGCGTACTTTCTTCCTCTGCAGCATCCAGATATTCAATTATGCCCTGCTTTACCAGGTCTGACCATGAAATCTCATTCTTCTCAAGCTGCTTTATATGCCTCTCAGTCAATAACGGAGCCCCGTCCTTGACTATTATCAAAGGCCTCCTGGCTCTTCCTTTTGAGCTTTCAAGCTGGATTTCATTTGCTTTCTCGTTGTAATAGACATTAAGATTGTCTGTTATTGCGCCCCTTCTCCTTTCTTCCCTTGCCTTCTGCACAAACTCGATTGGATTGTCCACAGTGCCGATAAACTTGCTGTTAAGGTAGACTTCTGCCATTTTTATTTTTAGTTAATTTTGGATTTTATTTTCTCGCTATTGGGATTTTTTGGCTGATGAATTTTTATTATTGAATTTTGGTTTTTATTTTATTGTCTTCAAGCCCATAGCTTTCAACGACTTTAAAATATCATCTTCGCTTGACTCAGCGGATATCGTGCACAGCAGTGCAAGATTTTTTCTCAAGCCGATGTTAGTCCCTTCCGGGGTCTCAATCGGGCAGAGCCTTCCGAGATGGGTTGGATGCAGCTCCCTTGCCTCAAAATTTTCCTGGGAAGCGCTTAACGGGCTTACCACTCTCTGAAGATGTGACAAAGTCTCGAGGTAATTCAGTCTCTGGATGCGCTGGCTTATTCCCTTTCTGCCGCCAACCCAGACTCCTGTTGCCATTGAGGAATAAATCCTTTGGGTGAGGAGCTTGTCCCTTATGATTACTTTTATAGACGGAAATTTTCCCCTTTTGACGATTCGCTGGAAGTTGTACAGCAAGTCCCCAATCAGCACCTTCAGGTTCAGCCTTAGCAAATCCGCAAGCAAATCGCCGCTCATCTTGAGCCTTTTGTTCATGTAGTGGTCTTTGTCATCAAAAGGAAGCTCGTTGTTTGAAGCAAGAATGTATTTTTTCAGCAATTTGCAGAGATTGTATGCCTTGAAAATCCTGTCTTCCGGCTTGATGCCGAGATGCGGCAATAAATATTTGTCAAGGATTTCCTTCATTCTTTCAATCCTTATCTCCTTTGACTGGGTAATGCCGATCTTTTTTGCGATGTAATCCAGGGCTTCTTCCTCGTTTTTTATGCTTACAAACTCAAGCAGATTGATTATGACTTCGTCAAACTGCCTTTCC
>JACPMS010000014.1 GCA_016185875.1 Candidatus Woesearchaeota archaeon
ATTGATATAGCAGAATTGCACGATGCTTTTACATCTGTTGAGCTTATCAGCTATGAGGACTTGGGATTTTGCAAGAGAGGAGAAGGTAAAGAACTCATAAGGAAAGGAGTAACAAACATTGATGGCAAATTGCCAGTTAACACAAGCGGTGGCTTGAAGGCAAAAGGCCATCCTATAAGCGCTACTGGCATTTCCCAGGTTTATGAGCTGGTAAAGCAGATTAGAAATGAAGCTGGTGAGAGGCAAGTCAGCAATGTTAAGTATGCTTTAGCTCAGAATATTGGCGGTGCTGGGAGCACTGTTACTGTGCATATCCTGAAGAAGGTGAATAACTAATGATAATCAGATGGGTTTGCGAAAAGTGCAACAAGAAATGGATTTATCCTATTGAGAAATGCGTTTATTGCAAAGGCGACATCAAAAAGCAGAAAGGCACCAAAATCAAGGTGGTTGGAATAACAAAAGTTTTCATACCATCTCCAATGCATCCTGTAGTGCCTTATAATATCCTTCTTTTGCAGGATGAGTTTGGCAATAGATTGCCAAGAAAAACAATGAAAGAGCATAAGATAGGCGATGTTTATACAGAGCAAAAAGCAAAAACAAAAGATGCTGTTTGTGTTGTTAAAGTAAAATATGATGTTTATGAGGCGATAAAAGAAGCAATAGAGATTCTCAATGGTATGGAATTGAATCCAGATGATAAGGTGCTTGTAAAGCCAAGCATAATTGCAGCAGCTTACCCTTATCAAGCAGTCAACACAAATCCTGATTTTTTGAATGCTCTACTGATGGTGTTGTTTGAACTTGGAATAAAAAAAGAGAATGTTATTGTGGCAGAGCAGGCTTTGATTGGCTCTGATGCAACTGACGCTGCTTCAAAGGCTGGTATTTTGGAAATATGCAAAAAGCATGATGTTGAATTTGCTGACATTTCAAAAGGTTCTTTTGAGGAGATTGAGTCAGATGGCTACAAATTTATGGTGTACAAGGAGGCATTAAGCAGAAAAATCATAAATGCTCCAATTATGAAGACAAACTTTCAATTGGGCATTTCTGGAGCAGTAGAAAATTTATCAAGGCTTGTTGATGAGAAAACTCAAAGGGAAATGTATTTTGATGGGGTTGAAAATACCCTTCCTAAACTGCTAAAAGCAATTCCAAATGTCATTACAATAGCTGATGCAACAAATGGAATACAGGGGCAGGGACCTTTGGCGTTAGGCGAGCCTGCTTTTTTGAACTTAATCTTATCCAGCAGAAATGGTGCTTTGCTTGACACTGTTTTTTGTGAAATCACAATGCTTCAAATTCCGCTTTATGTTAAATCTGGCAGTCTTGGCATGAAGAGTATTGAAGTGGTGGGTAATGATATAGACTCGCTCAAGTACCCTGTCAAAGCGTCTGTTCCAAATGAAACACCGCATCCTGACATAAAGGTTATAGACGGAAAGGCTTGCCCTGCCTGCCTGAATTTAATGTATTATCTGACATCAAAACTTGTTGGCTTGAGGGGACAGGAAATTAATTTGGTTATCGGCTCTGTGATTGCAGAAAATGTGATCGAATCCATGGCGAAGATAGGCGAAAACTTGGATGAGATTGAGCAGCTTGTATTATTAAAAAAACTGCTTACAACAGAAGGAATGCCAAGAATAACTCCTATTGACAAGGTCAAATCAAAAATGAGAAAGCTGCTTTCAAAGGTGATTAGTTAATGTTTATTAAAGGTATTGGAATGACAAAGTTTGGAATTCAAGAAGATTCCTCAAGCCATCTAGCTTATGAATCTGCATTAGAAGCATTAAATGATGCTGACATGTCAATGAATGATGTAGATGCAATTGTGATTTCCAATAATGATGTTTTAAGCAATGGCGAAAGGCAAAGGCATAGTTCTTCCATGGTTAGCAGCTTGTTTCAGAAAAAGCTGCCGATAATTGCTGTACCAGCAGGTTGTTCAGGAGGAGGCACAGCTTTATGGACTGCAATAAAAATTCAAAATTCAGGCAACTATGATGATGTGCTTGTTATTGGTTTTGAAAAAATGGTTTCAAACATAAGCAAACGAATAACAGATGAGATGCTGATGGGCACTGAAAGAATTTATGAGCAAACTGAAGGAATGAACTTTCCGGCTGAAAATGCTTTAGTTGCACAGCAGTACATGCTGATGTACGATGCCGCCCCAGACGATCTTGCTTTAGTTGCTTACAAGAATCACCAGAATGCTTTTCTAAACCCAAAAGCAAGGTTTTACAAGAAAAAGATTTCTCTGGAAGAAATCAAAAAATCTCCTGTTGTAGCATCTCCATTAAGGCTTTTTGACTGCAGCATTCCAGCAAACGGGGCATCTGCACTAATATTGTCAAAAGACAAAACTGATATTGAGATTATTGGCTCTGCAGAAGAAACAGATTGCCTTGCTCCTTTTGAGAGAGAAGACATGACTTCGTGGGAAGCGTCAAAAAAATCAGCAGAAGAAGCATACAAGCAGGCTGGAGTTGCTCCATCTGATATTGATATAGCAGAGTTGCATGACGCATTTACATCTGTTGAACTGATTTCTTATGAAGACTTGGGTTTTTGCAAGAGAGGAAAAGGCAAAGAGTTGATAAGGAAAGGAATTACGAACATTGATGGCAAATTGCCAGTTAACACAAGCGGTGGCTTGAAAGCAAAAGGTCATCCTATAAGCGCAACTGGCGTTTCCCAGGTTTATGAATTAGTTAAGCAGATGAGAAATGAAGCTGGAGAGAGGCAAGTAAGCGATGTCAAGTATGCTCTAGCCCAGAATATTGGCGGTGCTGGGAGCACTGTTACTGTGCATATCCTGAAGAAGGTGAACTAAATGCCTGTAGTATCTGCACAACTAAAGCCCTGGCGCCCTGACAGGCCAACCTCTAAAGGTGCAACTGCATTTCATGAAGCTGTAGTTGATTCTTCATGGCTGAAAGATGCGATATATGAATTATATAAAATAGTGCGTTCAAAAATTCATAAGGGTGATGTTGTAGTTGATTTTGGTGCGGGTACTGGAAGTTCAGCAATACTTCTAATGAAACATTTAAAACGACAGATAAACTTATGGTTAGTAGATAATTCTCAATCATGGCTGGGTAAAGCCTATGAACTTCTACACAATTTTCCTAATGTAGAGTACTTTATTCTTGAAAAAAATGACAACACATACGCTACATTGGCTGAGACAGTTGGAAGTGGGGTTGTAGACCATGTTATATCTGCGAATACAGTTCATCTTATTCCTGATATAAAAGAAGTTTTTACAGGCATTGCTCTTGCGCTAAAAAAGAATGGGACATTCACTTTCCAAACAGCCAATTTATTGAGAGGGGGTAGACCAGAAGGGGCTTTAATGATTGATGATACAGTCAAAAGCGTGCACGATATTGCCCTTGATATTGTACGCACAGATCAAAATTTTGCACAGTATCTAGGGGGGTTGGGTGAGAAGGTGCATTCGGAAGAGCCACAACGCAAATTCGTATTTCCTAATCCTAGATATATTGAAGCTTACTTAGATGCTTTAGATGAATCTGGATTCGAGTATGAAAAACCAGTCTGCATACTTGTTAAAATTAAGTATAAGGATTGGTTGAATTTTCTAAGAGTAAAGCGCCTGCAGGCAGGTATCCTACCGGAGATTGGGGGTAGGGATCCTTCGCCTAAGGAAGAGGAAGACCGTGACAAACTTATCACTATTGCTGCACAAAAACTGTTTAAAGATCTAGAAGAAAAAAATCAATTAGCTGATGATAAGTCCTTTACAGTCGAATCTGTATATATTTTAGCTAAAAAAATATAATTATGCAATAATCTGATTATTTGTATAAACGAAGTTGTACTTTAGAAAAAAATGGAAAGCAAAAAAGTCGCACTTGTAACAGGGGCTTCAAAAGGCATCGGAAAGGCTATTGCTATAGAACTTGCCAAAAACAACATAAACATTGTCATCAATTATAACAAGGATGAGAAAGAAGCTTCTAATGTTGTTGAGGAGATAAAAAAGCTGGGTGTGGAAAGCATAGCAGTCAAGGCAAATGTTTCAAGCTTTGAGGAATGCTCTGAAATGATTGAAATTATAAGGAAGAGATTTGGCTTCTTGGACATTTTGGTTAATAATGCCGGGGCGCTGATGGATAAAACATTAAAAAACATGACAAAAGAACAGTGGGATTTTGTTTTAAGAACAAACCTTGATGGAGCTTTTAACGTTACAAAGAACGCGCTTTCGATAATAAAGGATAACGGCAGGATAATAAACATAAGCTCAATAGTTGGAATAGGCGGCAATTTCGGGCAGACCAATTACGCTGCCTCAAAAGCAGGCATTATTGGATTTACCAAGTCACTGGCAAAGGAGCTAGGCAAGCATAAAATAACAGTAAATGCTGTTGCTCCTGGGTTTGTAGAAACACAGATGACAAAAGGAGTACCGTTCATAAGAAAAAGGATAATATTGGCAATGATACCTATTGGCAGGGCTGGAGTGCCTGAAGATATTGCCAATCTGGTTGCTTTCCTGGCTTCTGACAAAGCAGGCTATATAACCGGAGAGGTCATATGCGTAGATGGCGGCTTAAGCTTTTGATGCAAAATCAAGAGGGCAGGATAACCTTTAAATACTACTTAACTAATATCGGCTCATTAGAAGATAGATTGTTTTTTGGGATGAAAGTTCTGAAGAGCATTCTAGATAGGATTAGACACATAGAGGTAAATAAATATGAGACATGATAGAGGAGAACGGGGCTTTAGGCCAAGAAATTTTGCCCCAGTCAAGGTTGGGGACGAGTTGGACGTGAAAATAGAGGCTGTCGGCGAGAAAGGAGACGGCATTGCAAAGAAAGACGGCTTTGTACTAGTAGGCGCAAAATCAGGACAAGAAGAGTCCGGAAGCGAAGAATCCCAGGAAAGCTATGAAGCTTCGGAAGAAGCCAAAAGCCCGGAGTCTGAAGAAGAGTATTCTGGACAGGATACAGAAGACTTTGGCGAGGAAGGCACTGAATAAAAAATCTTTTTCTTTTTATTCAAAATCCTGAGTTATGTTTAAATACATTTGCCTATTTGCAGCTTCAATGAGATTGTTTATTGCCATAGATTTCAATGAACTAGGGGATTATTTTGCTGAGCTGCAGCAGCTACTGCCTAAAAATGCAAAGTTAAGCCTTACTAAAACTTTTCATCTTACATTAAAATTTCTTGGGGAAGTCCAGCCTGACAAAGCTGATAAAACCATAAATATTCTAAAGAATATAAAATCAGAGCCTTTTTCTGCATTTACAGACTCCATTGGAATATTTCCGACTGAAAATTACATAAGGGTAGTGTGGGTTGGGCTAAAGCCAGAAGACAGGATTTTGGAGTTGCAAAACAGGATTGATGAATCCTTAAAGAGCCTGTTTAAGAAGGAGAAAGACTTCAAAGCGCACATCACATTGGCAAGGGTCAAATACCCCGAAGACAAAAAATCATTTTTGCAGCAATTAAAGAATATAAAAGTTGAGAATAAAAAAATCTTGATTAAGGATTTCAGGCTGATTAAATCAACTTTGACTCCGAAAGGTCCTGTTTACGAGGATTTGGAAGTTTTTGAATTAGGCTAAAGAAAGGTTTTTAAATGGCATGACACTACCAAAATGCATTGCCTACGGAACACAAGTTGTTCCATTAACTGCGAGGCTATAAAATGCAGTTCAGAATTCTGGACTGTTTAATTTGATTGGTTGAAATTTAAGTTTATAAAATGGCAGAAGAAAAATTTTTAGTTCCAAGAGATGTATACTTGAAATCCGGGATACATATAGGCACAAAGTTCAGGACTGCTTATATGGAGCAGTTCATCTACAAGACAAGGCCAGATGGTTTGTCTGTCCTGAACCTGCAGAAAATTGATGAAAGAATAAGAATTGCTGCTGCTTTTCTTGCGCAATACAATCCTGAGGACATTTTGATAATCAGCAGAAGGGAAAATGGATGGAAAGCTGTGGATTTATTCGGGAAACTGACAGGGGTAAGGGTATTTGCTGGAAGATATCCACCTGGCATACTGACAAACCCAAACTTTGAAGAGTACACAGAAGCGAAGATTGTGCTTGTAGTGGATGCATGGCCTGACAGGAATGCAGTTTTGGATGCTGTGAAGGTGGGGATTCCTGTGATTGCATTATGCGACACAAACAACCAGTCTAATTTTATTGACTTTGTGGTGCCGTGCAACAACAAGGGCAAGAAAAGCCTTGGGTTGCTGTTTTATATTTTGACAAAAGAATTTTTAAGGCTGAAGGGGAAATTAAAAGAAGGAGAAGAGTTAAAGGAAAAGCTTGAGGATTTTACAGAGGAGTAAATTTATTATTTTTTAAACTACTTTGCAGATTTCAATTGGTGGGATTTTTTCAATTGTTCTCAAATAGAATAATTTTTCTCCCTTTAGATAAGGTTTGTATCTTTTTAGTCCGAATCTATTAACAATTTTCTTGAAATTTTCAAATCTGCCAAATGGAGATTTCCAATATTTATCTTTATCTTTTTTTCCTAATCGGTTTTGAAATAAAGCACTCTCAAAATGTATTGATGAGCCTCTTACAAAAAGTATTTTATTGCTAAATTTTGATTTCTTCTCAGACCACTTATGTAATCTTGTTGCCAACAATAATTCTGATGCTGACAACTTCGGCTTTCTATTTAAAATATCATCAGTAACCTTCTTAATTGTTTGAACGAGTGCGCCTCCTTTATGTTTTTTGTAATAATATGTTTCTTTATAATTTGGCGTAAAATCAATAAAATGTGAGGTAATATCTTCAGAACTGACCATTACTAAGTATTTGCCTGTTGCTTTCTTAAATCCCCAATCTTGCTCATGAATAAACCCTTTTCTTTCCAATTTTAAAACGAGCTTAAATAATTTCTTTATGTCGGGAATTAATTTTTGATATGGGTTCTTTTTTGGGTTTAAGCCATTTTTTCCAATATCACTTAGGTAATCAGAAGAAACAACCCTGTATAAATTTCTGTCAATATATTTCTTCCAAAATTTATACAATTCTTCTTCATTCATATCAAAATTTTAAATCAAATTTAATAAATCCTTTATTGCGTGCTTTATATCCTTGTTCTCAAAAAGAACTTCATAAGCCTGATGAGTCAATGGCATTTCTATGCTGTGCTTTTTGCTGTACTCGTAAACAGCTTTTGTAGTTGGAATGCCTTCGGCAACCATGCCGTGCATCTCTTTTTTTATATCTTCGATTGGCTTGAATTTTGCGAGCTGCTCGCCTACAAAGCGGTTTCTGCTGTACTTGCTTGTGCATGTTGCAATCAAGTCTCCAACTCCTGCCAAGCCATACACAGTTCCTCTTTTTGCTCCAAAATGCCTGCCGAAGTTGTTCATCTCCATCAATCCTAATGTGATTATTGATGCTCTTGCGTTATCCCCAAACCCAAAACCGTCGCAAACTCCGGTTGCTATTGCAGAGATGTTCTTCAAAGCGCCGCATATTTCAACTCCGGCAACATCATGCAGCTGGTACTGCTTGAAATAGGGAGTGGCCAAGCATTCTGCAACTGTTTTTCCTGTTTTCTTGTCCTTGCTTGCGACAACGCTTGCAGTCGGCTTCTTTGCGCTTACCTCCTCTGCATGGTTCGGGCCTGACAAAACTGCAGTTTTTGCTTTGCCAAGCTCGTCTTCAATCACTTGAGACATTCTTTTGCAAGTGTCATGCTCGATTCCCTTTGTCACGCTTACAATGATTTGATTTTTGTAATAAGGCTTGATGTCTTTTATGGCATTTCTTAAAAATTCACTTGGCACAGCTGTTATTATTATTTCTGAATTGTTAATGGCATTTTTTAAAGAATTGTCTGCAATCACATTACTTGGGATTCTTATTCCTGGCAGATATTGCTTATTTTCTCTTTTGGATTCAATTTCATTTGCAAGCTCTTCCCTTCTTGCCCAAAGCTTGACATCAAATCCTTTTTCTCCTAATAAAACAGCTAATGTAGTGCCCCAGCTTCCTGCCCCTATAATTGAGATTTTTTGCATTTAATTAAAATTGTAGTTTTGATGGCATAACTTTGCTATCTCCTTCATTATCTTTGTGGTTACTTCTGTAAGTGCCTTTTTATTAATCTTTTTGTTGTAATGTTCTGGAAAGTGCATTGGCTTTCCAATGTTCATGACAGCCCTTTTGAATTTTGGGATATATCTTCCTTTTGGCAGTATTTCAAAAGTTCCAATCAAGCCTATTGGGATAACAGGAACTTTTGATATTATTGCCAGCCTTGCAATGCCTGTCTTTGCTTTTTGCAGTTTTCCTGTCAGGCTTCTTGTGCCTTCCGGGTGTATGGCAATTATTTTTCCCTGCCTTAATGCCTTAATAGCCCATTTTAAAGCTTCTTTTCCGCCGCTTTGCCTGTCAATTGGGATTGCTCCTGCATAAGTGTGCCATGCTTTCTTGAAAACATTGTCAAAATGCTCCTTTTTTGCCAGGAAGTGAACTTTCCTGTCCAGATGTGAAATCAGATAAGATGCAATTGTGAGATGGTCAAAGTAGCTTGCATGATTTGCTGCTGCTATGAAAGCTCCTTCTTTTGGCAGGTTTTCAAGCCCGTTCACTTTCCTGACCCAGAGCTTGACAGTTGGGATTATTGTCAGCTTTGTTGTTGCATACACCATTTTAGTAATTGTATTTTTGGCTGGTTAGCTTTGCGATTTCTTTCATTATCTGCCTTGTTGTTTTTTCCAGTGTTTTTTTATCTGTTTTTTTGTATTTGGCAAAATGCATCAATTTCCCTATTTTAACCTCGCATCTTGCAAATCTGGGCAGCATTGCCTCTCTTGGCAATACCTTATCTGCGCCTATAATGCCGCAAGGCAGAACTGGGGCTTTTGACATTAATGCCAGTTTTGCAACGCCTGTATAAGCCTTTTTCAACCTTCCGTCTTTGCTTCTTGTTCCTTCAGGGAATATCATCACAATCTCTTTTTTCTTGAGGTAATTTAATGCTCTTTTGACTGCCTGCTCATTCTTTTTCCTTGAATCCTTGCTCCCATCCACAAACACAGGAATGCATTCCCATATATCAAGAAAAAATCTTGTTACAAAATATTTCCAGTAATAGCTGTTGACCAGCGCATGCATTTTTTTGTTCAGCCTTGGCACTATTATGCTCGGCAGCAGGAAATCGTCAAAATAGCTAGTGTGGTTTGATGCGATTATGAAAGGCTTGTCTTCTGGAATGTTTTCCAAGCCTTCAACTTTCCTAATCCATGACCAGTATATAATCGGCACAATCCGCCTTGAAACAGGGTAAACCATAAGGGCAACTATTAAATAAGGCATTAAAAAGGTTTTGTTTATAAGATTTAGAAAATTTAAATAATGAATTAAACCCGTGCTTCGCACAAAATCTAGGCTCGCTGCATTGCTCGCCTATACATCATTAAAAAATAAAAAAATAAAAAACTTATTCTACGTCTTTGATTCCAGTTTCATCGACATAGAATGAACATTCACCTTCTGGCTGGGATGGCGAATCTACCAATTTAGCAACTCTTGTGCCTTTCTTTCCTTTTCGCAAATAGACACGGAAAGTTGATGCATGCGCAACTATATGCCCTCCTATTGCCTGCGTTGGGTCGCCAAAGAACATATCAGGCTTTGCCATGACCTGGTTTGTGACATATACGCAAAAGTTGTACATGTCAGCCAGTTTCATCAGCACGTGCAGGTGCTTGTTGAGCTTTTGCTGCCTGTCTGCCAAAGTCCCTCTTCCGATGAACTCTGCCCTGAAGTGGGCTGTCAATGAGTCGACAACAACAAGCTTTATGTTTAAGCCCTGCTTTTTTATCAAGTCTTCAATCTTTTCTGCCAGAAGCATCTGATGGTCAGAGTTGTATGCTCTTGCAACTTTTATGTTTCTGAGCACTTGATCCTCATCAAGCCCTGCTCCCTTTGCTAATTGAATGATTCTTTCTGGCCTGAAGGTGTTTTCCGTGTCGATGTAGACAGCAACTGCATCCTTGTCAACAGACTGGCAAGAGACTGCAAGCGCATGTCCAAGCTGCGTCTTTCCAGAGCCATACTCGCCAAAGCATTCCACAATAGCGCCTGTCTCCAATCCTCCTCCAAGCAACGCATCAAAGGCTTTGCTTCCTGTCTTTAGCCTTATGACTTTTTCCCTTCTCCTTAACAGCTCTTCTCCAGATTCAAAGCCCATTTCCAAAGAAGACCTTGCAACTGCAATCAGCTTCTTGGCCAATGCGTCGCCCATGCCTGTTGCTTCTATCAGCTCAGATGGCGAGGCTACAGCAATGCTCATCAAGTCTGTAAATCCAACTGCTATCAGCTTTTCAGCAGTTGCCGCTCCTACGCCTGGAAGATCATAGATTGTTTTTTCTTGTTTTTCCATCTTAATCTCTTTTCTTTTTCTTCTTTCCTTTGTTTCGGAATTTTGCAATTCTAATTCTTGTTCCATTTTATAATCACCTTTCTTTTATATTTTTATTCATTTTAGAAAGAAGCCTAAATGACTTCTTCTATTATGTCTTCGTCTATGCCAGAGTACTCAGAAGCAGAAGCTTCTTGCTCCCTAAGAACCAGGTACTCATATGCTTTTTGCAGCACCAAAGATGCTTTCGGCAAATCATTGACTCTGAAAGAGTTTGCTGATTGCCAGACTCCGTTTTTGTCTTTATATCTCCTTTGCAGAGAAACAGTTCTGTAACTTACCACTTCCCCATTTCTGCCTTTTCCAGCATTCTGCCAGACTGTAGCAGTTATAACACCTGTGCTGAATTTCTTTTCAGGCACATTTCTACTTTCCATTTTTACTCACCCTTGCTTTCGCGTTTTGTTTCAAAGCCTCTTTAATTAGGAATGCTTGGGTTCTTAGGCGGATTTACGCCATTTCCAATCATTCCAGAGGCTGGGTAAAGT
>JACPMS010000021.1 GCA_016185875.1 Candidatus Woesearchaeota archaeon
AGAAACAACAGAGGTTTTATGCCTCTTCAAGCTTGACGAGTTCTTTTTGGTCAAGCTTTTTCTTGTGAAGAAAAAGGTTGTATGAAAACAGAAGAAAAGCTGGGCTCGGTTAAAAGGTTCGGGGCAAGGTACGGAAGAAAGCCCAAAATTAAATTTTCTAAAATCGAGGCTGAGCAGAGAAAGCTGCACAAATGCCCGTACTGCAGCAAAGTAGCTGTAAAAAGGGTTTCCATTGGAATATGGACGTGCAAGAAGTGCAATGTTAAATTTACAGGAAAAGCGTACTCTGTTGCAAAGAAAATAATAACAAAAGAGGCAAGAATAGCTGAGGAGGAGCCAACTCTCAAAGAGGAAATTGAGGAGACCGAACAGGCGGTGGAGGAAGCATAATGGCAGAATACAAGTGTTTTGACTGCAACAAGAAAGTTGCAACGGATTACTTGAGAAAAAGGATAAGGTGCCCGTATTGCGGAAGCAAGATACTTTTCAAGCCGAGAAGCGTAACTACAAAAGTAAAAGCAAGGTAAAATGGAAGTTTCAAAGGAGACCGAGCAGAAGATAAGCCAGTTGCAGATGTTTGAGCAGAGCCTGCAGAGTTTTCTGGGCCAAAAGCAGCAGTTCCAGGTCCAGCTTGTTGAGGTTGAATCTGCATTGAATGAGCTTGAAAATACAGAAAAAGCATACAAAATAGTTGGCAATATCATGGTGGAAGCCGACAAAAATGAGTTGAAGTCAGACCTTCAGTCAAAAAGGGAAATGCTTGAGCTCAGGATAAAGACAATGGAAAAGCAAGAGTTGCAGGTAAGGGAAAGGGCATCAAAATTGCAGTCTGAAATTCTGAAGAAAATAAAAAAGGAAGATTGAATATGAATGAAATGGCAGGGCAAATAAGCAAAGCAGATGCTGTGATAAGCAGCCTGAACGAAATACAGGAGGATGTTACTGTTCCCAAAAATGTCAGGATAAAGATAGACTCAATTATTTCCACTTTAAAAGAAGATATGGAGATGTCAATAAAAGCCAATAAGGCATTAAACGGGCTTGATGAACTTGCAAGCGACGTCAATCTGCAGTCCTATACAAGAACGCAGATATGGAATGTCATGAGTTTGCTTGAGAAGTTGTAATTAAATGAAATATGCTCATTTAATAAAACTGACAGTTTTTTCTTATGAACATGAGAATATTGATTCGGTTTTAGATTCTTTCTTAAGATTATTTCCTTTCATTCTTGAGGACAGCAAAGTTGTTTTGAATAAAACCAATGCAACTGGCTTTAATGAAAAGAAAATAACAGTATTTGAGGTTGCATTAACAAAAAGTAATCTAATAAACCTGTTCCTAAGGAACTTATTGAACAATTTAGACGAAAACCAAAAAAATCAAATACTGCAACAGGCTGACTCACGAATTGACAAAAATTTGGATTTTTTTATCAGATTTGACAAGGACTCGTGGATCAAAGAAAAAAGGCTGATGCTGACTGACTCTGGCAGATGCTTTCATGTGAAAATCAGCATAGCAGCCTTTCCAAAGAAAAGAGAGGTAGCTTTAAGTGTAGTTAGGGATATGCTTAAAAATGCTTAAATAAAACAATAAAAAATGCCGAAAATAAAAATTGCCCCTTCAATACTGTCTGCTGACTTGTCAAAAGTAAATCAGGAAATAAAAGAAGTTGAAAAATATTCTGATTTGATTCATGTCGACATTATGGACGGCATCTTTGTTCCGCCAACAACAGTCGATGCAAAATTTGTAAAGGCAATCAAGGCAAGAGTTCCCCTTGATGTGCATTTGATGGTGCATGAGCCAGCAGATTCTTACCTGAAGGGGTTTATCGACGCAGGCGCTTATTCTATAACCATTCATGAGGAAGCATGCAAAGACCCTGCCAGGCAGATTAATTTCATAAAGAAAAATAGGATAAAAACTGCCATCTCAATAAAGCCAAAAACATCATTGGACAAAATAAAAAAATATCTTGATATAGTGGATATGGTGTTGATAATGACAGTCGAGCCAGGATGGGCTGGGCAGAAATTCATAGAAGAGGCAATGCCAAAAGTCAGGGAATTAAGGAGGCTGAAGCCAAAGCTGGACATAGAAGTTGATGGAGGCATCAATCCCTATACAGCCGGAATTGCATTTGAATCAGGAGCAAATGTCTTTGTGGCAGGCACTTCAATATTCGGAAAAAAGGACAGGGCTGCTGCGGTAAAAGAGATATTAAAGAGTTTGAAATAAAATGATGTGGGCTTTTCTTTCAATAATTTCTGGATTTGGCGATGCTATCATATTTGCAATAATGAAAAAGCTTAAGGATTTGCACAGCTCAATTATTGTATGGGTGCAGTATGCATTTGCATTGCCAATACTTTCCATTTTTTTATATCTTAACTACCCCAATAAAATAAATGCAAATGTATATTGGGTTGCCATCTTAAGTGCGATATTGCTGGTGTACACCACCTATTTGCTATTTAAGGCTGCAATAATAAGCGATTTGTCAATTTCAATGCCTATGCTTAGCCTTACTCCTTTATTTTTAATCCTAACCTCTTACTTTATGCTTGATGAGCTGCCGACAATGCACGGTTTTTTTGGAATTTTTCTCATTGTGGTTGGAGCATACACAATACATCTCAAAGATTACAAAAAAGGGTTTATTGAGCCATTTAAGTCTTTGATTAGAAACAAAGGATCTTTTTATGTGGTTATTGTTGCTTTTCTGTGGAGTATTTCAGCAAATTTGTCAAAGATGGGCATTTTGTACTCTAACCCAATATTTTTTGTGTTTCTTGTCTATCTATTTATATCAATAATAATGGTTCCATTGATTTCTTTCAATTTAAAGGAAAAAATGAAAGAAATTAAATCAAATTTTAATATGCTTGTGTTTTTGGGCTTTTCGTCTGCTTTTATGGTGGCTGCATCTGCTTACGCAATGCTAGTGGCTATTGTTCCTTATGTCATATCGCTAAAGAGGGGCAGTGTAATATTCTCAATATTTTTTGGTTATTTCTTTTTCAATGAAAAGGATATAAAAAATGCATTAATAGGCACAATAATAATGATTATTGGAGGGGTTTTTATAACCCTATTTTAACAAAATATATAAATCAACATAAAAATAATAGGCGTATGAAGCAAAAAATCATTGACCCGTGGGGAAGCGCGCTTCTGGAAGATTATGAGAAAATAATCAAGGATTTTGGGTTGGAGGTTTTTGATGCTAGGCAATTCCCAAAACCTAACAGGATAATGAGGCGCAATGTGGTTTTTGCAGGCAGAGACTTGAAAATTATTTCTGACGCCATCAAAAACAGGAAGAAATACTATGTGCTGAGCGGCATAATGCCGTCCAATGAAAAAATACACCTTGGCACAAAGATGGTTGTTGAAAACATAAAATATTTCCAGGAGCACGGCGCTGAAGCTTATATTCTTGTTGCTGATTTGGAAGCAGCTTCTGCAAGGGGAGTTTCATTGGAAGAGGCAAGAAAAAGAGCCCTTGACTTCCATATCCCAGCTTACGTTGCTTTGGGCTTGGATGCAAATAAAACCATATTCTATTTTCAGTCAGAAAACAAAGAGGTTATGAACAATGCTTACGAGTTTGCAAAGAAAATTACCCTAAACGAGTTTGAAGCCATTTATGGAAGCGCAGACCCTGGCAAGATAATGGCTGCAGTAACCCAGGTTGCTGATATTTTATATCCCCAATTCAGGGAAAGAAAGCCTGGCATCATTCCAGTTGGCGTTGACCAGGATCCTCACATAAGGCTGGCAAGGGACATTGTAAGAAGGCTTAAAGAGAAGAAATTCTTTTTGCCGTCCTCGCTCTACCATAAATATACGCCTTCTCTGGATGGTGGCATGAAGATGAGCAAATCAAAGCCAGAAAGCTGCATAGAGCTGCCAGAGGACATGAAGTCAGTCAGGAGAAAAATCAGGAATGCCTTGTCTGGAGGAAGAGACACTTTGGAGGAGCACAGAAAGCTTGGCGCTGTTATAGAAAAAGACATGGCATTCGAGCTTATGAAGCAGCATTTGATTGAAGACGATGATGAGTTGAATGAGATTTACA
>JACPMS010000022.1 GCA_016185875.1 Candidatus Woesearchaeota archaeon
TGGATGACAGGATAAAATCAAGACTGCTGCCGGAAACAATCGAGTTCAAGCCGTACAGCTTTGAAGAAGCAAAAGGTATTTTGAAGAACAGGATTGAATATGCCTTTTTTCCAAATGTTGTAAGCAATGATGCCTTTGAGCTGATTGCGAGGAAAACTTTTGAACTGCAGGACATGAGGACTGGGCTGCATTTGCTCAGGGAGTCTGCGTTAATTGCAGAAGACAAGTCATCAAGAAAAATACTGCTTGAGCACGCGAAACAGGCATTGGACAAACTGGACGAGTTCAGCATAAAGAAAACTATAGATTTGGCAGCAGACGAGAAGCTGATTCTGGAATTAATAAAAGACAATTCCGGCAAGAGGATCGGGGATTTGTTTAAGCTGTATCAAACCAATGGCGGCAAGCTCGTCTACAAGTCATTCCAGAGGAAAATTGACAGGCTGCAAAAAAACAAGTTCATTTCAGTTGAGAAAACTGCCGGCGGAGAAGATGGCAATACAACAATCATCAAGCACAGTTCTGAGAAAAAGCTGACTGAATTTTAAGGCTTTTATTTTTTCTTCAAATTCCTCTCCAAGAAAGATAATGTCTTATTCCAAGCATCTTTTGTTTCTTCAGGCGCGTAATTCGCTCCAGAGGGGTTTGCAAAAGCATGCCCAACGCCTTCATAAATATGAATCTCATTTTCTATTTTTAATTCACTTAATGCTGCCTCAAATTTCTTGACGCTTTCAACTGGTATTGAAGTGTCTTTGCTGCCAAAAATGCCAAGCACAGGCCATTTTATGGCAGAAAGCTTTGAAGTATTTATTTCTAGATTGCCATAATAAATGATAGTTGCAGCCATTTTCTCATTCAATGCCAATTGCAACGACATACCTCCGCCAAAGCACCAGCCCATTGAAGCAATCTTATTTTTATCAACATTATTTTGATTTTTTAAATATTGAACTGCATATTTCATATTGCTTATCGCTGTACTTGGATTATTTCTTGCTTGGGATGCAAGCTGTCCTGCCTCTGTTGAATTTTTCCCGATTTTTCCATTGTATAAGTCAACTGCCAAAACAACATATCCTTCTGCAGCCAAGCTCCTTGCCATCTCCTTAATGTTATCATTCAATCCCCACCATTCATGTATCATGACAACTGCTGGATAAATGCCGTTTTGCTTAGGCTTTGCGAGAAAGCCAACAGAATTCTCAAAATAAGTTACATTTTCAACAATGATGTTAAAGGAATCCCCATTCTTTAAAATATCAACATTCTTCATTTGGTTTTGAGATGCCTGTTCAGCAATATGTTCAGGTCGCTGTGTACAAGAAACCAAAAAAATTAAGAATATTATTAAAAAAATATATTTTGATTTCATTTTTTAATGCCGAATTTCAAAGTTCTTAAAGTTTTCTGGCTCCTTATGTTTTACCTGAACGCCTGAATTCATTTGCTTTATTTCTGATATTTGCCCTAAAGAAAACTCCCTGCACTCTGCCTGAAACAATAAGGTGCATGCATTTCATAAAATAAGTAAGTTTTTGGGTTTTATATATGTTTTCATTTCTTTTCAATATTGAAAGCAACCACTGGACACTGGACATGCTTGGCTGTAATATTTAAAGGCAATTGATTCTTAATAGGCTTGCAGGAAAAAAAGGAGTGTTTGAAATCGCTCTTTTCACCCCCAAACTTTTCCTGCATTATGATGTTAATAAAAAGGAGAGAGAATAATCAAGCGGTTTAAAGAAAAAATAAACCGGTAGGATAACCGGCAATCCTAAAGATTGACACCCTCATTGAGTGTAGTGATTCACTTATATTTAAACTTTATGCCGCAGTAGGATAACTTGGTATTCCGGGAGATTGACACCCTCCTGCTCGAAAGAGCAGACGAATGCGAGTGAGCGAAGCGAACTCGCTCACAACTCAGTGGGTTCAAATCTTGGAAAGGTTAAACCTTTTTGGGTGAGACTCCCAGCTGCGGCGCATTTAATAAAAAGCAAAAGGTGACCGAAAATGGAACTAAGCAATGAATTTATCGAAGATTTGTTTTTGAAGCAAATCAAGGAACTTACAATAAGGACGAACAAGCAGCTTAGAAGCTTTGATGCCCAGTGCAGCGGCTTGCTCAAATAAGGAGGTGGTTTTGATGAAAGACCCTGAAGAAGAGAGTGAGGAAGATTTTTACAGCGAAAAAATCTTAGGCGAGTATGTTGAAGATGATGAAATCGACAGCCTGGAAGAAGGCTTTATGATTGGCTATTTGGGATAAATTTTTGTTTTCAACACAAACTATTTATACCATTATTAATTTCTGCAATTTATGCGGATTTTGAATTTTGAAGAGCTTAATCTTGAAAAGCAGTCAGTCATAGACTCAATTATAAACGGCAATGTTTTCATCCATCCAACTGATACAATTTACGGGATTGGGTGCAATGCGCAAAATCTTAAATCAGTCAAGAAAATAAGGCAGCTTAAGGCAAGAGCCGCAAACCCTTTTTCTGTAATCGCTCCCTCATTGGACTGGATTAAGGAAAACTGCATCATAACAGAAGAAAGCGGGGAATGGCTTGAAAAGCTGCCAGGCCCTTACACTTTGATATTCAGGCTGAAAAAAGGCAATTGCGTTGCAAAAGAAGTTAATCCAGGCTTGAGTACCTTGGGCATAAGAATCCCTGGCCACTGGATAAGGAATGTTGTAGCAGAAGCTGAAGTGCCTGTTGTCACGACATCTGTGAACAGGAGCAATGAAGATTATATGACTTCTTTGGAAGATTTGGATGCTACAATAAAAAGCGGCATCGATTTTATGCTGTACGAGGGAAAGAAGGAAGGAAAGCCAAGCAAAATAATTGACTTGACTGAAGACGTAAAAGTCATAGAGAGATAAATTTTTAAAAGGGTTCTGTTTATGTTATATTATGGAGAGCAAAGACAAATCAAAGCTTAGGATTCTGGCAGCAGGCGACATACACGGCGACACAACGCAAGCTAAAAAATTAGCAGATCAGGCGGAAAAGGAAAACATTGACCTGGTAGTCTTATGCGGGGATTTGACTTATGCAGAGAAATCAACTGAAGGGATTATAGGCCCATTTGTCAAAAAGGGAAAGAAAGTTGTCTTGATTCCGGGCAATCACGAAACAGTTGCTACTGCTGATTTTCTTGCTGAGCTTTACGGAGCCACTAACCTTCATGGCTATTCCATAAAATACAAGGGAATTGGCTTGTTTGGCTGCGGAGGCGCAAACATTGGCTTGTTCCAGCTTGGGGAAGACGAGATTTTTGAGCTGATAAAAAAGGGCTATGGAAGAATAAAAGATGCGAAGAAAAAAATTTTAGTTACTCACGTGCATCCCAGCGGCTCTTTAATGGAGAAATTCACAAGCATTTTTCCGGGAAGCGAAGGAGTCAAGAAGGCGATTGACACCTTCAAGCCAGACATTCTGCTATGCAGCCATGTGCATGAAGCAGAGGGCATTGAGGAGAAGATAGGCAAGACAAAAGTCATAAATGTTGGAAAGAAAGGAAAGATAATTGAAATTTAATGCCAGCGGAATTTTCTGAGAATGAATTATCATATTTATTTGGGAGTTTTGCTTATTGGCTTAATTCACGGGCTTGAGCCAGGACACGGCTGGCCTGTTGCAGTTTATTATTCGATAAAAAAGAAAAATAAAATTATTAGCGGATTGTTATCCTCAGGCATTATTGCGTTTTTCCATTTATTTTCTTCAATCGCTGTTGTAATTATTTTTCTGATTTTTAATGAAAAGCTTAACTTAACATCTTTTTCAATAACTAAGTACATAGCTGCTCTTACACTGGTAATATTGGCTGTAAATGCTTGGTTTCAAAAGCCGCAGAGCCTTGAAAGCAGGAAGACTAAAAATTTGTGGCAAATTGCATCTTACGCCTTGATTCTTGGCTTTGCGCATGAAGAAGAATTTGCGATTCTTGCTTTTTGTATTGGAGGCGCTAACTGCTTAGCTTTGATGATTGCTTACGCTTTAGCTGTTACATTTGCCTTGATAACAATAACTTTACTGTCAATTAAATCTTATTCATTAATAGAATCAAAGATTAAAAAATATGAAAAATACATGGACAAGATATTCGCAATTATACTGTTTTTAATTGGGATAAGTTATTTGTTCAGATTTTAAGGAACTACAAAGCATAAATCTAATAAAATTCTATATCATGTTTCTTGCCCTTTGCTTTGGGCAATTCTTCCTCTTCATCTTTTGCTGTAGTTGCTTCCATCTTCTTCAATTCCTCTTCGCTGAACAATTCTGCAAACAAGTCCTCTGTTGACTCTGATATTTCCTCTGGCTGTGTTTCATCGGCTGTTTCTGATGAAGTTGGTGCTTGGGCTGGAGCAGAAGTGTCGCCAAAAATGTTGGCAAATGCGCTTCCGGTTGCTTCTGCGCTTGATTCAGCTGGCTGGTTTGTAAATATTTCATGAGAATCCCCAACAATATTCTGAAGCATCCTTATGACTTTCTTGATGTCTTCATGCGAATCCTCCTTGGTGTCTATTTCTATTTTCATGGAGTTTCTTCTTTGTCTTAACCTTAAAAATGTTTTGGTTTTGCTAGAGTTTTTTAACTTGCTCCTCGATTTCCCCAATCGCCTTGTCTTGCTCAGGCTTTCCCTTGAATTTGCCCTTAGCATTCAAGGATATGACAATATACATAATAAGAACTATGGCTGCAATCACTGCCAGCACAATGGCGCTTATTTTCAAAGTTTTCCTGTTAAAAAATCCAGGTTTTGGCTTTTCTGTAATTGTTATAACTTTCTCTGCAGTTTTATTATCAGATTGGGTTTTTGCGACTGTTTCTTCCATCTTTGTTTCTTGTTGTATTTGAGAATTATCCCTAGTTGATATGTTAGCTGTTGTACCATTAAATGATTTTAATTTTAGCTCTATGGATTTGTTCAGGGTTTTGACAACTCCCATAAAATTATATTCAACAGTAAGATTAAGCTCAATGGTTTTATTGCCGGATTCCTCAATTAAATTCTTTTGCGCAATTAATGTATTGCTTATTATTGTATAAGACTCATTTGGCACAAGCTTGTCAAGGCTTTGCTCTATTTCATTGTTCTCTGTGGCATCCAGCCTTGCTTTTATGCCAGTCAGCGCATAAATTCTGCTCGGATTCTTGAGCTTTGCAACAACTATGAATTTTTGCCCTGGCATCAATTCAGGATATTCTGCACTGAAGTTCAGCAGCAGTTTTGGCTCCACGGCATTTATAAAAGTGTAATTCTCAATTTTGTCGCTAATGCCTTTTATCGCATAAGCAAAGCTCTGCTCTATTGGATTACTGCCTTCAGAAGATGCCTCAAGATATAGTGAATAATTAAAAAAAGAATTTGGCTCCAATGTCAAGCTGCGCTTCAGCATATTAAACTCTTTGCTAAAATCCGGAGTATTCCGAAGAATGTTTGTATTGCTTGGCAGTTCAATTGCTATAAGCACATCAATCTTTTCATCTTTGTTAATGTTTTGCAGCGACATATTGAGGTAAAAAGGCTGTTTCACTTCAACATCTTTGTCAACAATCTGGCTTGCCTTCAGCTGCTTTGGAAGCACTGTTATTGCAACAGCATCTGTAATCTTTTTTTCAGTTTCAAATCCATTAAAATAACTTAGATTTCCTGCCTTTGGCTGGAGGGAGCCCTGCCATGTTAACTGGTTTCCATCTAGAACACAACCTTTGACCTCTTTTATGGAAAAATTAGCTATGCCATAATTAAACAGAATATTAGTAATGTCAAATTCAGTAGGATTTGTTATTGTTACTGTCAGCTCAGCTGATTCGCCTTGCAGTAGTGTATTGCTGGTCGCCTTGCTTGTTGCCGATAGGCTGCCTGTGAGCTTGTATATGGTTGCATAAATTTCATAATAATACACATAGGTAGTTATGTTCTTGTAGGAAAAATTAGCTCTCTCTATGCACACTCTGAATACGGGGTTTGATTTGCATGCCCCATTCTCCACAATCAAGCCTGTTGCAGGAGTCTGCACAAACACCTTGTTGCTGTTTTCATCATAAGTAAACCTGAATGTGCTTCCATCAATGGCTTTGTCTGTGTCTGTTATGACCGTGCCTGCGAAGATTTTAGTTTCAGCAGCGGCTATCGGCAAAAACAGCAATAAGATAGAAAAAATTATTATCAGGTTTTTCATAAGTTTAGTATTTTAATCATAATATTTAAATATAGCTATTGAAGCAATATTTATTCAAACACTTTCTGCCAGTTCATGTAGATGTTGTTTGCTACTTCATTCATGTCCATCTGCTTCAGCTCTGCGATCTTGTTATAGCTCTCAACCACAAAAGCAGGCTCGTTCCACTGAGTTGCATGCAAGCCATTCGCATGCTCGCGTTCAACGTCTTTGTAAGGGCTTAAGTATGGCGCATCTGTCTCGCAGAATAATTGTGAGATTGGCACATTCTTAACAATGTCCTGAAACTGCTGGCTCCTCACAACAATTGTCGGCGCAGTTAAAAACCATCCATTGCCTGCAATTCTATTGACAAGAGGCTTTTTGCCTGATAAGCAGTGCATAATAATTTTTTTGTTTTTTTAGGATTCCAGCATTTCAACGCATTTCAGTTCAGCCTTTCTTGAATGAACAACAATCGGCTTTTTCAGCTCTTCTGCAAGCTTTATCATCTTCTCAAAATCTTCAATCTGCTGCCTGTCCTCTCCATTGACAAAGTCGAGCCCAACTTCGCTAACTGCAACTATGCTATTTTTGTTTTTCCTTATAAAATCAATCTCCTCATCAACATCAAAATCAGCAACCTTTAATGGATATTCTCCGCTTTCAATCTCTTTCTTCAAAGCGCTTCTTGGATAAAGCCCCATTGCGCATTTCACAATGTCGTATTTTTTAGAAAGCTCCAAGCATATCCTATTTGTCTCTGGATTGATGCCGTTTGTTAATATATGCTTCAAGCCAGCAATTCTTGCCCTGTCTATTATCTCATCTATTTTATTGATTAGCAAAGAATGGTCTAAATGAGTGTGTATGTCAACTAGTAGTTTCATTTTTAGGGTGCATTTTTAATAAAGTTTAAATAACTATTGAGTTTGCTCGGTAATATGGGTGCAGTAAGAAACAAAGGAGCATAAATTTTGATGGAGTTCTTTAAGATGGCTATGTTGGTTATTTTTTATTGTCAAAAACCACCAATCAGTCGAATGCGAGAGTTCGCTCTCGCTCGCTCATCTCACTGGTGGCATGGTTACTTATCATGATATTTCAGTGGTTTTGGACACTACAAAATTCCACTTATTTGTGGTGGTTTTTGAGCACATCTAAATTCCATGCAACGTTCAGCTATACATAGGCCACTTATGAAACCTAAGTGGAATTTTGATGTTTGAAAAAAGTTTTTAAATTAATGCGTTGTGTAAGATAGAAAATATTAAAATGGGCATAAAATTTGCATGAAATAAAACAAATACCAAAATTAATAATGAACAAATTGGAATCCAAAAATGGCATCAATCCAGCAAATCAAATCAATGAAGGGAAAGCAAAAAATAGTCATGCTTACAGCCTATGACTTTCCAACAGCAAGATTAATGGACGATATTGTCGACATCATTCTTGTAGGAGATTCTCTTGGCATGGTTGTATTGGGCTATGAAAACACAACAAAAGTGACTATGCAGGACATGGCAAGGGCAACTGAATCAGTTGCAAGAGGAGCAAAAAATGCACTGATTGTTGGAGACATGCCTGTTGGAACTTACAAAAATGAAAAAGACGCATTAAAAAATGCAAATTTGCTGCTTAAAGCAGGCGCTCATGCTGTCAAGATAGAAAACAAGCCCGAGATTGCGGAATTTCTTGTTAAGAATGACATTGAGGTTATGGGCCATATTGGATTGACTCCACAAACAATAACCAACTTCAAGGTTCAGGGCAAAAATGAGGAAGATGCAAAGAAGCTGCTTGAAGAGGCTGAAGCAATGGACAAAGCAAAATGTTTTTCGCTTGTCCTTGAGTGCATTCCAATGCAGTTGGCAGAGAAAATAACAAAATCAATTTCAATGCCCACGATTGGCATAGGCGCTGGAATACATTGCGACGGGCAGGTTTTGGTAACACATGACATTCTGGGGCTTTTTGACGCATTTAAGCCGAAATTTGTCAAGAGATATGCAAACTTGAGCGATATTATGAAAAAGTCTTTTGAGCAGTATGCAAAGGAAGTGAGGGAAGCAAAATTTCCAAGCGATGAATACTCATTCCATTGATTAAACAAACTTTATAAACCATTATTTTCTCTTCATTTGTATATGGACAACTCGATTTTCCAAAACAAAACAATAGTCATTGGAATAACAGGCGGAATTGCTTGCTACAAAGCATTGGACTTAATTAGAGAATTGCGTAATTCAGGTTCAAGAGTTTATGTGATTATGACAAAACATGCAACCCATCTTGTTGATATTGAAGATTTTGAAAAAGCCAGCAATAATGAAGTCCAAACAGATTTGTTCCATCCAAAAATAGACTACAAAGACTACATCAGAAAGAACAGGGAGATAAAGCACATATCACTGGCAGACACTGCTGACTTGTTTTTGATTGTGCCTGCAACAGCCAACATAATCGGCAAGATAGCAAATGGCATTGCTGATGACTTATTGTCAACATCCATAACAGCGACGATTGCGCCTGTTTTGATATGCCCGGCAATGAATGTCAAGATGTGGAAAAACCCGATTGTGCAGGAAAACGTGAAAAAATTAAAAAAATTAAGCTATCATTTTGCAGAGCCAGAGTACGGCGAGCTTGCATGCGGCTACAAAGGCGTTGGCAGGCTTGTAAATTTGAAGAGAATTGCAGAAAGAATTGGATTGTTGTTAATGCAAAGAAATGACTTCAAAAATAAAAAAATTCTAGTGACTGCAGGCGCAACTGTTGAGGAGATAGACCCAGTACGAATCATAACAAACAAATCCTCAGGCAAGATGGGAGCATGCATCGCAGAGCAGGCTTTTTTAAGAGGGGCTGATGTTGTTTTGCTAAGGGCGCACAGCTCGATTGAGCCGAATTTTAACGTAAAAGAGGAAAAATTCACAGGTGTCGATGGTTTATTCAATAAAATCAAAAAAAACATTAAAAATGTAAATATTGTAATCCATTCTGCTGCTGTTTCCGACTTTGCAGTCAACAACAAAAAAAATATGAAAATAAAAAGCACGAAAGAGCTTCGCCTTGAATTGAGCCCGACAACAAAAATATTCGAAAAACTGAAAAAAATGAATAAAAAAATCTTCCTAGTTGGGTTCAAGGCAGAGCATAATGTTGCGCAAAAGGAATTGATAGGCAGCGCCTATGCCATTCTGAAAAAGGCAAATGCGGACTTGGTTGTGGCAAATGACATAGGCAAAAAAGGAAGGGGCTTTGATGTTGACACAAACGAGGTTTTTGTTGTTGATAAAAAGAGGAGCGTGAACCACATCAGGCTGGCTGACAAGAGGATAGTTGCTGATAAGATATTGGATATTATAGCGGACAGGCTAATAAAATGAATTCTCAAGCACAAGCATTTGCGCCTGCAAACATGAGCTGCATCTTCAGTATTTTTGAACATAAAAATCCAAGATGGATGGGCTCGCAAGGTGTTGGATTCACCCTAAATGAAGGTGTTGCTGTCAGCGCAGCAAAAGCAGAAAGAACAGAGGTTGTTTTCGATAATGTTTCAATAAATTTTCCAACTGTAAAAAGTGTTGTCGACGAATTAACAAAAGAAAAGCTAAGAATTTGCATTAAATCGAAATTGCCTCTTGGCTGCGGTTTTGGATTAAGCGGCGCAAGTGCGCTGGCAACTGCATATGCCGTTAACAAGCTGTTGAAATTAAGGAAATCAAATAAGGAGCTGGCAGTAATTGCCCACATTGCCGAAGTCGAAAACAAAACAGGCCTGGGCGATGTTGTAAATCAGTACTACGGTGGCTTTTGCGTAAAGTTAAAGCCAAGTTCCCATTTCATCATCAAAAGATTGCATATAAATAATGTAGATGTCTACTGCAGGTATTTTAGTGGGATAAACACAAAATCAATAATCGCAAATCCAAGGCTAAAGGCTAAAATAAACAAGGCTGCTGCTCACGCATTAAACAAAATCAAAACGCTCTTAAATCAAAAAAATAAAACAAAATTCAGCGACATTATCAAAATATCGAAAGAATTTGCATTCAATAGTAAATTGTTAAAGAACAAAAGAACAATAGGCACAATAAGAAACATAGAAAAGAATGATGGTACTGCTTCGATGATAATGCTCGGCAATGCTGTTTTCAGCAATAAGCCTTTTAAGGGGGCTATAAGATTAAAAATAATCGATAAAGGAGCGCATTTATCATGACAGTTCCAAAATCGCACCCCCGCTATGAATCATTAAGAATAAGGGATTTAATAGTTGAAGGTGTCGAGAAAGGCATTACATCACTTCATGGGCTAACTGCGCATGGCAGGGGAGAGGCTTTTGATTACCTGCTTGGAGAGAAAACGCATGATTTTGCAATAAAATCAATTGAGGCTGCTGCTTCTATGCTCTTAACGGCTAAGCACCCAGTAATTTCAGTCAATGGCAATGCCGCCGCTTTAGTTTCGAAAGAATTAGGCAGATTATCAAAAATAATACCCGCTCCATTGGAAATCAATATTTTTCACGCATCAAAAAAACGAGAATTAAAAATCAAAAATCATTTAATTGAAAACTGTGCGGAAAGAGTTTTATTGCCAAATAAGAAATATCAAATAAAATTCCTAGATTCAAACAGGAAATATGTAAACCCAAATGGAATTCTGGAAGCAGATGTTGTTTTTGTTCCATTAGAGGACGGCGACAGGACAGAGGCATTGATTAAAAATGGAAAAAAAGTCATAACTATCGATTTAAACCCATTGTCGAGAACATCCCAAAAGGCAAAAATAACGATTGTAGATAATATCGTAAGGGCAATGCCTTTATTAATGAAAACAATAAAAAAATTTGAGAAATATGATAATAACAAATTAGAAGAAATAATAAAAAATTATAACAATAAAAAGGTATTGGAAGATGCCCTCAAAACCATTAAAAAACTATAAAATAAATTTCAAAACTTCCCTCAAATCCTTTTTTTCAATGACAACATCAGCTGCTTTCTTCAGTTCATCATGCTGGCAGTTGAATGCAATGCCTAGCCCTGCTTCCTGCATAATTTTGAGGTCATTCAAATAGTCTCCTACAAACACGCATTCGCTTAAGCTAATCTTTTCCCTTTCTGCAATTTTTTTGAGCGCCAACGCCTTAGCGTCCATGTCAAACTCTGTGGCTTCAATTCTTGCCATGTTGCCATTTTTGTCAAAAAATATTCTGCTTATGAACACATCATCAAAATATTCTTCATAGTTTGGCATCAATTTGTCCAGGATAATGTTTAACGAGCCTGATATTATCGCAAGTTTAATCCCATTCTTCTTTAATTCGTGCAGTGTGTCTAATGCGCCTTCCATAAGCTTTAGATTGTTTATTGCCTTAAGAAAATCTTCTTTCTTCGCATCTTTTTCCTTCCAAAGATTTATGTCATGCTCTGCCCACTGCAAATATGTTATTTTGCCGCTGAAAAAAGCGCTTTTAGCATCCTCCCTTTTGTGCTTGTCGGTCTGGAAGTAGTCATGAAAGATTTGCCATGAAAACTTGACATTGTCTATCAAAGTTCCATCGACATCAAAGCACACCAGCCTGTATTTTTGCATTTTCGCAATAGGAGCCGCAGCATCAATTTAAATATTGCCAATTATTGCCGGAAGCGCTTTCAGAATTCATCTTTCATGTCATAGAATATTTCGCAAAATTTTTTGGTTGCGAGCTTAAGCTCCTTCTGGCCTTTTTTTGTGAGCCTGTATTTTTTCATTTTGCCGCTGTTCTTGACCTCCTGTATGAATCCGCTTTGGCTTAATGCCTTTAAAACAGGGTAAATTGTCCCGGGGCTGGGCTTTGAGCCTTTTCTTTTTTTAATCTCCTGCCTTATCTCCTCTCCTGACAGGTTCTTTTTGCTTATCAATTTCAGGACTATAAAGCTCAAAAACCCCCTCATATCGCAGCATGTCCCCATATTTGAATAAAATATAAGGTAGTATATAAATTCTTTATTATTTTCTCTCTTGAAGATATCGGATAACCAATACATTTAAATATAAGCTGCAGTTCACATATCGCATAACCGATACTGGTTTGGAGGCGATGAATATGGAAGCATGCGGGTGCTATGGGGCAAGAAGCTTCTTCACGAAAGAAGAAAAGATAGAAATGCTGAAGGAGCACAAGCAATCTTTGGAAAATGAGGCAAAAGGGGTTGCAGAAAGGATAAAGCAGCTGGAAAAAGAATAGGTTTTTATGTTTGGAAGGCTAAACCAATGCAGGCTGGATTTTCCTCTTTTCCGGCCTGCACACCCTATTAGGATTAAGCAGGAGGTTCATAAATGGATTTTGAAAGAGAGCTTGAAAAGTCAAGGACATTTTCAGACATATTTGAAATAGTAAAGGAGATGGTGAGGGAATATGTAGGAACAGAGCAGGCTGGCTTGATGGTTGGAGTAACTGATTTGGGCTCACATAACCAAGGCTTTATAGGAGCTTTTTATTCCTTGGATGCGAACACAATAATTATAAACAAAAAGCCACTGGCCAGGTTATTGCAGACAAATCCTTCCCTGTATAATTATTACCTTTTCCACGTCATGCTGCACGAGTACATACATTCAATAGGCTCTTATGATGAAGGGCAAACAAGGCAGCTTGTTAAGGAAATGAGCGAGCATTACTTTGGGCCAAGCCACACAGTTTCCCAGTTGGCATCAAACATGGAGAAGTTCATGCCTAATTTGACTTATCCTGCAAAAGGATTCCAGCCACCGCAAGACATAAATATAGAGTTTGTCAGGGGGATTGACAGGAAGAATACAAATTATATAAATTAAGGAGGAAAAATGGAGTTTGAAAAGATAGTTCATGAGAGATACGCGACAAAGCTTTTTGACGGAAGAAAAATTCCTGAAGAAAAAATAAGCAGGCTTTTCGAGATGATAAGGCATGCTGCTTCATCATTTAACATACAGCCATGGAAGATAATTATAATTAAGGACCAGAAGCTGAAGGAAAAGCTGCAGCCTGCAACATGGAACCAGCAGCAGATTCCAACATGCTCGCATCTTCTTGTCTTTTGCGCAGACACTGGCATTGCAGGCAACATTGACAGGCTTGAAAAGCTGATGATTGAAAATGGTGCCGATAAAGAAAGCATCAAAGGCTATATCGACATGATGAAAGGCTTTGAGAAGAACCTGAGCGAGGAGCAGAAACTGTCATGGTCGCAAAGGCAGACTTTTCTTGCATTGGGCAACGCGCTTAATGGGGCTAAATCGCTTGGATTTGACTCCTGCCCTATGGAAGGGTTTAACCCTGCGGAATATTCAAGAATCTTAAGTCTTCCAAAGAATCTTGTTCCAACTGCATTGTGCCCTGTCGGCTATGCAAAAGACACGCAAAAGGACAAATTAAGATTTGCGAAAAAGGATGTCTTCATAGAGGATTCAAAATTAAAGTGGTGAAAAAATGGCAAAGGTAAGGTTTTTGGCTATTGATGGTTTGCTCGAAATGCAAGCCAATAATGAGAAATTTGTCTTGGTTGAAGTTCTCAGTGAGGACAGCTACAAAAAAGGGCACATTCCAGGAGCGATAAGCATGCCAGCTGACAAATTGGCTGAAGAAGCGCCTAAAAAGCTGAATAAAGCAGACACGATTGTTGTTTATTGCGCAAGCTACGCCTGCCATGCAAGCACCAATGCAGCAATAATGCTGATGAAGATGGGCTACAAGAATGTGCTTGACTTCAAGGGCAGCAAAAAGGCATGGGTAGATGCTGGGCTTGAATTGGAGACATAAATTTTTTTATTATGCTTAGCTGATTATTTTCTAAGCCTTACCATATTGGTAAGTCCGTGCCTTTCCTTGGTGATTAGATTTTTTTGTTCAAGCCCGTATAGCATCCTTGTAGTTTTTACCTTGGACACGTTGAGTTTTGCCGCCAATTTGTTCTGCTGCATTTCTCCCCCAGTTTCCAATAAGGCTGTAATCACTCTTTTTTCATCTGTCTTGAGCAGCGGAAGAATGATATTATAGGCATTTTCATCTGAGCCTGATTTTTGTGCTGGCTTTATCCTTTGCACTCTGTCAGAATTATAAAATAAATAAGTAGATGCTGTGCCAATCAGGAAAGCGCTTATTATCAGGAGCAGCACTTCGCTGAGGGAAAAGTATTCTGGAGTGGATGTGGTTATCTCCTGGCCTGATTGCAGCGTTATTTGTATTGGTTGAGGTGTAAAAAGCCTGTCAAATAGCAGGACAAGAGAAGCAATTAATATCACAATTGAAATAAAAATTGTGAATCTTGGCATATGGCTCAATTGTCTTTTGTTGTATATAAATCTTTTCCTTAAACTTTCCGCTGTTTCAGAAAAATGAAACCAGTTACAGCAAAGGTATTTATAGTATTTCATCTTTACATATCATAATCTTGCAAAATATGAAAAGGTGAAAATATGAAAAGTCAAAAACATGATGAAAAACAAAAATCCAAAGCAGTTTCCGGCTATCATCGCAAAAGAATCTGGAAAACAGTTGCAATTTCTGTTGTTGCGGTATTCGTGCTTATAATAGCTGGAGGCCTGGTAAGAGTTAATTACCTTAGGTCGTCTTTTGTAAAACCGTCGCAGTCCCAGACTGATTATGCTGCAAAAATAGCCGCAGAAAAATTGCAATCAATGAACGTAAATCCATCTGCGTTTCAGATGAACGTTGGAAGGAAAATTCGGAGGCTGCATGATGATGAAGCTGCAAGAAGCATAATTCAGGTTGCATTCAATAATAATGCTTCCAGCCACACTTACCTCATTGACGTAAACACAGGGGAAGTCCTATTGCATTCAGAGACGGATGTATACGGGGCATGGACAAACCATAAAATGTACAGTCATCGTGATTCTTTTTATTCTTCGCTGAAGGGCCGTAGATTGTCTGAAAAAAGTGATGTGAAATAAAAAGAATGAAAGCCCCGGTTATCGTATTGCAGAATGTTTGGAAAACATACAAGATGGGAGAAATAGAGGTAAATGCATTGAGAGGGGTTAGCTTGCACATAAATCATGGGGATTTTGTTGCAATAACAGGCGCAAGCGGCTCGGGCAAGAGCACAATGATGAATCTTGTGGGCTGCTTGGACTTGCCGACAAAAGGCTCGATTTTTTTGGATGAAAAAGACATATCGAAAATGGGTGAATCAGATTTGGCACAGACAAGAGGACAAAAGATTGGATTCATCTTCCAGCAATTCCATTTGATTCCAACCTTAAGCGCTGTAGAGAATGTTATGCTTCCCTTGGAATTTCAGGATATTCCAACTGATATATCTAAGAAAAAAGCAACAGAAATATTGCAGAAGGTTGGCCTAGGAGACAGAATAGAACACTTGCCATCACAACTTTCTGGAGGAGAGCAGCAAAGAGTTGCAATTGCAAGAAGCCTCTCCAATAATCCTGATGTAGTTCTTGCTGATGAACCAACTGGAAATCTTGACAGCATAGCAGGAGCTAATGTTTTGAATTTGCTTCAAAGTCTTTGGAAAAAGGAAGGAAAAACAATAATTATGGTTACGCATGACTTAAAGCTTGCTGGTTACGCCAGGAGAATCATACAGCTAAAAGACGGGCAGATAATAAAAGGAGGATGAAAAAATGAAAAAAACTGTTCTTGGGATTATATTGTTTTTAATCTGCGCATTTGCAGTCTATGCAGTGGAATATGAATCGCCTGCAATAAAAGTTACCTTGCTAAACCAGGATCCAAGTCCTGCAAGGGCAGGCGATACAGTGGAATTGAGATTAAGGGTTGAGAATACCGGCGGCGGCACTGTGCAGAATCTTGAAATTGAAGTTTTGCAGAATTATCCATTTACAGTCATAGATGGTTCAGCTTTGCAAAACTTGGGAACCCTATATGCCTATCAAACAGCTAAAAATTATATTAATACTCAATATAAACTAAAGATTGACAAAGACGCTTTGAAAGGCCAGCACGAGCTAAAGGTCAGATACAGGCATGACAGTCAGGAATGGACTACTGTAAGCTTTAACATTGACGTTACAAGCAAGGAATTCGCCCAGATAATCTATGTTGACAAGGCAAAGCTAGAGCCAGGCAAGGAAACAGAAATGAAATTTACCATAACAAACATTGGAAATGCTCCTCTGCAGAATCTGGTATTTTCCTGGTCAGAGGCTGATGGTGTTGTCTTGCCAGTTTACTCTGATGACACAAAATACAAAACAAAAGCTGGTATTTTTGTAGGTGGAGAGACGGATTTTGACGTTGCATTCTCGCAAAGCTCACAAGGCCAAACTTCATTGTCTGTCGCAAACACCGGCAACAATCCTGCGCAGTCTGTTTCAGTCAGGGTGCCTGCACAGGAAAATTTCAGAATTGTCGGCAGCAATTCAGCAATCATAGGAAACCTTGACAAAGGGGATTATACTGTTGTTTCATTCCAGATAACACAGGGCAGCACGGGAAATTTTACCGGAGCAAGGCAAAGACAGGCTGCTCAACAGCCTCAAAACCTTCAGAATATTGCAAGAGCTTCGGGAGGAAATAACAATCTTAGGGTGATTATAGATTACACTGACACAACAGGAGAAAGAAGAAGCGTTGAGAAAAATGTGCCAATTCAGTTCAGGACAGATACAGCAACAGGCTCAACTTCTGGCACGAGGACCACCACCCAGACAGGCTTTTTTTCAAGCTGGACTTTTTACATAATAGTCATTGCTGCAGTAGGGGCTGGGATATTTTATAGAAAAAAAATTGGCGCATTTTTTGGCAATAAAATAAGTAAAAAATGAGATTACAGTAAACTAAAGGGGTTGATTTCAAGTGAAAGACTCGTTGTTGATGCTAATAAGTTTTTTTAAAAAGCCTAAAGAGACGGGAGCCATTACTATAAGCTCAAAATATCTCACGAATGAAATAATAAAAAATATTGATTTCAAAAATTCAAGAAATATTATAGAATTAGGACCGGGCTTGGGGACATTTACAAAAGCCATTCTAAAAAAAGCAAATCCAGATGCAAAGGTGGTTTGCTTTGAAATAAACAATAAATTCTGCAATTATATTAATAAAAATTGCGCTGATGAGAAGTTGATAGTTATAAATGCAGGGGCTGGCAATATAAGAAAAAAATTAAATAAACTTTCTATAAAAAAGGTGGATTGCATTGTATCAGGGCTGCCATTCAGAAATTTCTCAAAAGCAAAAAAGGAAAAAATCCTTGCAGAAGTTAAAAATACCTTGAACGGAAATGGCCGATTCGTATTTTTTCAATACACAAAGGACATCAGCACAATGCTCGGCTTTTATTTTAGCAAGGTGAAGAAAAGTTTTGTTCCCTTGAACATACCACCATGCTTTGTATACTTATGCGAGAACTAAAAAGATGAAATTCCAAAAATCATTCAAGCTGGCCTTAAATATTCTGCTGCACAGCAAATTAAGAAGCTGGCTTACAATAATCGGAATTGTTATTGGAGTTGCTGCGATAGTTGCAATAGTGTCAATTGGGAAAGGCGCGCAGCTGAATGTTCAGGAAAGGCTTGGCGGGCTTGGAGCAGATTTGATTACAGTTTCTCCAGGTTTCCAAAGGGCATCCGGCGGCTTCAGGGGCTTTGGAGGTGGTGGAGGAGGCTCAGATGCTGTGAAAACAACTGCCAAGAACCTAACCAATATGGATATTCAGGTAATAAAATCAATCGAGGGATTAAGTTTTGTAAATGGAATTGTTTCAGGAAAGGCTGATGTCTCTTATCTTGCAGAAACCGCTTCTATAAGTGTGCAGGGGGTTGACACGCTTGCGTGGAGGAATATAGTAACCACAGACATTGATTCGGGAAGATACTTGAACCCAGGCGACACTAACGTGATTGTCATAGGAAGCAGATTGGCAAAATCAACCTTCAAGCAGCAGCTTGTGCTGAACAGGGACATAACAATCGAAGGCAAACTTTTCAAAATCGTGGGCATCCTCAAGGAAGCTGGTGGCGGGGATGACAACAGGATTGTTATGCCTATTGAGCAGGCAAGGGGCATTCTGGAAAATGTTGGCAGGGAAAAAGTTGACTCTGTAACCATAAAGGTAAGCGATGCCAATTTTGTCGATGACAAAACAGCTGAGATTGATTCGAGGCTTACTATGTCAAGGCATGTAACCAATAAGACAAAAGATTTCAGCGTAACATCGTCTAAAGCAACACTTGAAAGGATAGAGGGTGTAACCCAGACTTTTACGATATTTTTAGGGGCTATTGCTGCAGTTTCCCTCCTTGTGGGAGCAGTTGGAATTGCCAATACAATGTTCACATCAGTTCTTGAAAAGACAAAAGAAATTGGGATAATGAAAGCCATTGGAGCAAGAAATGCTGATATAATGACGATATTTTTGCTGAATTCTGCCTTGGTTGGTTTTGTTGGCGGAGTTCTGGGAATTTTGCTAGGCTCGCTTATTTCCTCATTTTTGCCTAAATTACTGACTAGTTTGGGGCCTGGTGGAAGCGTAAAGACAGTTGTGCCAATGAGCTTGCTTGTCGAAGCATTGTCATTGTCAATAGGGATAGGAATGATATCAGGCGCAATCCCTGCTTACAGGGCATCAAAGCTAAAGCCTGTTGATGCGCTGAGGTACGAGTAATTAATAAAATATGTATGCCCGTGCGGGGACTTTCATGGAAATTTATTAAAAAATTCCATATTGAACCCCGTCCACAAGGTCCGCAACCTCGCATTCTGATCCGGTAAACTACACGGGCGA
>JACPMS010000025.1 GCA_016185875.1 Candidatus Woesearchaeota archaeon
GCTTTTGGTTTTGACAGGTTGGTTGCAATGATAACAGGCAACGAGTCAATAAGGGAGGTAATTGCATTCCCAAAGAACAAGGCTGCTGAATCTCTTATGGAAGAGTCTCCAAGCGAAGTTAGCGAAAAGCAGCTGCAGGAACTGCACATCAAGCTGGATTTTGTAAAGGCAACTGTAAATGTCGTATTCGCCAAGATAAGGGATATTTTGAACAAGGAGAAAATAGAATTCGAAGTTCTTGAGCATAAGCCTGTGTACACAAGCAAGGAAGCTGCTGAAGTAAGAGGAACAGAGCTGAGGCAGGGAACAAAGGCGTTGATTTGCAAGACAGAAGAGGGGTTTATACAGGCTTGTGTAAGCGGAGCAAAGGAGCTTGATATTGAAAAATTGCAGAAATTAACATTGTACAAGAACATTGAGCTGGCAAATGCAAAGGAAGTAAGGCAAGTGACTGGCTGCAATATAGGAAGCGTTCCTCCGTTCGGCAATTTGTTTGGCTTGAAGGTTTATTTTGACAAAAGCATTGTTGAAAACGACATTGTCGCATTTAACGCAGGGCAGCACACAAAAAGCATAAAGATGAAAGCCAAGGATTTAGTGAGGGTTGTTAATCCGATTGTTGGGGAGTTTAGTAAATGATAATAAATTTTGTCACTTCCAACAAAAACAAAGTAAAAGAATTCAGGCAGATTCTGGAGCCTGAAATTAAAGTCAATCACATTGAAATGGCTTATCCTGAGATGAGAAGCGATAATCCAGAAGAAATTGCAAGGCATTCAGCTCAAATGCTTGCAAATAAACTAAAAAAAGCCGTTGTTGTTGAAGATTCGGGATTATTCATCAGGGCTTTGAATGATTTTCCAGGAACGTGTTCTGCCTACTTTCATAAGAGAATCGGATTGCAAGGCATAATCAAACTGATGGAAGATATAAAAAATAGACAGTGCACTTACAAAAGCTCTGTTGCTTACTGCGAGCCTAAAAAACAGCCAGTTAGCTTTCTCGGAGAAGAAAAAGGCACAGTAGCAGAAAGTGCAAGAGGGGATTTTGGCTTTGGCCATGACCCGATTTTCATTCCAGAAGGAAGCAAAAAAACTTATGGGGAAATAGAAAACTGCGTTGAATTAAAAAAATTCAGAAGAAAGGCTGTCTTAAAGTTAAGGGAGTATTTATTGAATGAATAGGCGAGGCAAAACTTAATGGCAGGAAAAGTTTTGCCGAGCACAAGAGTTTGGCGAAGCCAAATTGAAAATTCTCAATCGTTAAAAAATTTTATCAAAGCAATAACTTTAAAAATAACTTCAACATCACTCTTCCCATGCTCCAAAAAATTAAGGACTTGATGAAGGTTAAAGAGGAAATTGATGTAATCAATAGGAATGTTGAGGAAAACAACAGAATAATCAGCGAATTAAAAGAAGATTTGAATTCCTTGAAAAAGGACTTGTCAGAAAACAATAAGCTGCAGGATGATTTTCTGAAAAATTTCAGGGAGAATATTGCTGTAATCAAGAATTTAAGAGAGGATTTTGGAAAAGAGCTTTATGAGTTCAAGCTGCTAAAGGGGCAGCTTCAAAGAAAAATACTTGATAAATTTGAGGAAGAGCTCCAAAAGGACTTGGAAGTAAACAGGGAAGCGTTGGGGAAAGATGCGCAAGATTACAATGAGCTGAGAAAGAAAGTTGCTGAAATCCTGTCAAGGCTTAATTTAACAAGCGAGGAAATTAATAAATTCATTGAAATCAGCAAAAGCATAAGGAAGGAAGATTTTGAATTGACAAAGTTTGCAAGGCACTTGCTGGAGATGGACAGGGAAAAGCTCGAGCTGATGAGAAAAATTGACACGTTGGAAAGGCTTGTTTCCAAGATAAGGAGAAGGGAATTAGTTAGATAGATTTTTATTTTCTCAACTCAGCAAATACAATGTATTCTTTGCCTTCTTTAAAACCGCATTTTCTATAGAACTCTAGTGTTTTCTTGTTGTTCTTTGGAGCGTTTAGCCATATATAGTTTAGCTTTTTTTTATCACACCTTTTTCTAAAAGCTTCTACTAATTTTTTCCCTATCCCTTTTCCACGAAATTTTTTATCCATGGTTAATAAGCCTAAATTTGCAAGTCTGCCTTTCATAGGCTCTCCTAGGATATACCCGACAATTTTATTGTTATATTCCGCCACAAAAAACATTTTGTCGCTATCAACAAACAGTTTAAAATATCTTTCAGGAATATAACTTCCTATTACGGGCTTTAATTCTTCAATCTTGCTTAATCCAGCACATTTCTTGCAATCTTTTAAAGTGGCATGCCTGATTTTTATCATATTTTGAGTGGAATGCCGCAATTATTTAAATTTATATGAAACTTTTTAATAAATTATATAAACTCTAATGAAATCTATTCTATAAAATGGAAGTAGACAGAAAGCTTCTGGAGCATGTTGCAGAAGTTGCAAGGTTAAAACTGACAGAGCGGGAAATAAACAAGTTTCTACCGCAATTAAAAGAGGCTTTAGAATTCTTTTCGCAATTGAAAGAGATAAATACAGACAATGTAAAGCCAAGCTTCCAGCCTGTTGAGCTGAAAAATGCAATGCGTGAAGACAGGGAAGAGGAATGCCTTTCCCAAGACGATGCCTTGTCTTTGACAGAGCACAAGAAAGACGGCTATTTCAAGGGACCGAGGGCTGTTTAAAATGCACAAAGAATTAAAATTTTTTTTAGGTGCAACCTCTTTTTTTGAGTTTGCAATGGGCATGTTAGGGCCTATTTATGCAATATATGTGCAGAACATAGGAGGCGACATACTTACAGTTGGTACAGCTTGGTCAATTTTTATGATTGTTTCGGGCATTGGAATATACATTATGGGGCAAATAGAAGACAGAATAAAGAATGACAGAAAAGAAATAATTTTAGGTTATGTAATTATGTCATTAGGACTGCTTGGCTACATATTTGTATCAAATATTTACCAGTTATTTGTTGTTCAAGTTGTATTGGGTATTAGTGTAGTTATATCAGCTCCAGCAAAAGACTCATTTTACACAAAATACTTGGACAAAGGAAAATACGATTCAGAGTGGGCTGCATGGGAAGGTTCATGGTACATGGTAACTGGCTTAGCTGCTTTGGCAGGCGCGTATTTAGTTAAAGTCTATAATTTTCGAGTTTTGTTTGTCATTATGTTTGCATTATCGATTGTGGGCTTAATCTTAACAACACAATTAAAGGACAAAAAATGAGCATTCACGATTTTATAAAAAAAATCAAAAACCATGAAATCGACATAGTCGAGCACACATACAAATTAATCGAAGAATGCAAGGAAATAAACAAGGAATACAACTATCTGAACACGATTTCTGAGGACTTGGCATTGAATTCAGCCAGAGAGATAAAAATCCAGTTGAAGCAAAAAAATAAAAATATTAAAAATAAAAAACTTCTTGGAGTTGCTGTTTCTGTGAAAGATGCTATTTGCGTTAAAGACGTTGAAACAACAGCTGGCTCAAAAATACTGAAAAACTATAAGCCTTTGTTTGATGCTTTTGTCATCCAAAAAGTCAGGGAAGAAGGCGGCATAATAATAGGCAAAACTTCTCAGGATGAGTTCGGATTTGGAGGCTTCAGCGTCAATGTTGGCATTGGCTTTAAAGTTCCTAAAAATCCGTTTGACATTGATAGGAGCTGCGGAGGCTCATCAGGAGGGGCTGCTGGCTTGAGCCAAAAATTAAGCAACCATATTGCATTAGGCGAATCCACTGGAGGCTCAATTGTGGAGCCAGCCTCTTTTTGCGGAGTTTATGGCTTGTGCCCGACTTACGGCAGGGTTTCAAGATATGGATTGATTGATTTTGCAAATTCTCTTGATAAAATAGGGCCTATTGGAAAAAATATTGAGGATGTTGCCCTGTTAATGAGTGTAATTTCTGGCTACGATAAAAATGACAGCACCTCCTTGAATACAAAAAACGAGAATTACGAAAGTCACTTGAAAAAGCCAGTCAAAGGAATGAAAATTGGAATTATAAAAGAGGCATTTGGCCAGGGAGTTGAAAGGGAAGTTGAGAAAAATGTTTACAATGGAATAGAAGAGCTTGAGGAAGAAGGGGCAAAAGCTGAGGAAATTTCTTTGGAATTGCCAATAAGATACGGAATTGGAACTTATTACATGATTGCAACTAGCGAAGCAAGCACAAATCTTGCAAAATACTGCGGAATGCGCTACGGAGCAACTGAAAAGCTCGAAGGCTCTTTTAATGAGTATTTTACAAAAGTCAGAAGCAGCAATTTTGGTGACGAGGCTAAAAGAAGGATTATTTTGGGAACATTTGCAAGAATGGCAGGCTACAGGGATGCTTTCTATTTGAAGGCAATGAAAGTGCGAACTTTAATGATTCAGGAATATAAAAAAGCATTCAAAAAATTTGATGCTTTGGTTAGTCCTACAGCGTCAATTCTTCCTCCTAAGTTTGAAGATATAGAAAAGCTTAGCCCATTGCAGCACTACATGATTGATGTCATGACAGTTTCTCCAAATGTTGCTGGACTTCCTCACCTCAATGTTCCAGTCGAGTTGGAATGCTCTTGATTGCAGACCATCTACAAGAGGGAAAATTGATACAATTGGGAAGCGCGATTGAAAAGGGAAAATGAAAAAATTCGTTAGCGAAATTGTAATAGGACTTGAAACTATTAAGGACGAACAAAAATGAAAATTAGGAAAGCTAAAATTGAAGATTTAAACCAAATTCTTGAATTTACTGTAATTAAGAAAATGAAAAGTGATTATTGGCATATGAGTCCAATAAAATTTGTTGAATCTTACATTAAAAACAAGAACAATTTTTTCTTTTTAGCGATTGAAAATAATAAAATTATTGGAATTATAAGTGGCGAACTGTGGAAGGATAAAAAATTTGCTTATTTAGGACGAATTGATGTAAAAAGAAAAAATAATAGGGAAATTGCTAAAAAATTATTCAAATATCTAATTAAATTTTGTAAGGAAAATAAGATAACCTTAATTAATACTTATCTCAGAAAAAGTAATAAAATAATTATGAAGTTATATGCTAATTTAGGATTAAAGAAAAAAAGCGAATATGTATATATGGAATTAAATGTAAAATGAAATTTAAATCTGATATTGTCATAGGCTTGGAAATACATACTGAAATTGACACAAAAACAAAATTATTTTGTAGCTGTCCGACTAAAGGAAGCGAAGAGCCCAATACAAGAACATGCCCTACATGCCTCGGACAGCCTGGTTCAAAACCAGTTCTAAACAACAAAGCAGTTGAATTCGCATTAAAGCTTTGCTTGGCTTTGAATTGTAAGATTTCCCCTGAATTAATCTTTTCAAGAAAATCCTATTTCTATCCGGACATGGCAAAGAACTATCAAATCTCGCAGTATGAAATTCCTCTGGGGAAAAGCGGGAATTTAAGGTTAAGAAATGGAAAAGAAATTGGGATTATAAGAGTGCATATGGAAGAGGACCCTGCTTCATTAATACATCCTGCTGGAATGAAGGAGTCTGCATATGTTTTGGTTGACTACAACAGGAGCGGCAACCCGTTGGTTGAGATTGTGACAGAGCCTGATTTGGCAAGCCCAGACGAGGCAAGAGACTTTATGAAGCAATTGATTACAGTGCTTAATTATTTGGAAATTTTTGACATCAATGAAGGCATAATAAAAGCAGATGCAAATGTATCAATAAAAGAGAATGAATATACAAGAATTGAAATAAAAAACATTACAGGCTTCAAGGAGATAGAAAGGGCTTTGAATTACGAAGTTAACAGGCAGAAAGAAGAGGCAAAGCGTGGAAAAAATATTGAGCAGGAGACAAGGGCATGGGATTCTGACAAAGGAGTTACCTTTTCTTTGAGAAAGAAGGAGACCGAGGAAGATTACGGCTACATAATCGACACAGATTTGACTGTTGTTGAAATCACAGGCAAATGGCTCAATCAAATCAAAAAGGAAATGCCTGAATTGGCGCAAGACAAAGTTAAAAAATTCATCCAAAAGCACAAAATCAAAAAAGAAGACGCTGAAATTCTTGCTGCTGAAAAAGAATTGGCAGAGATGTTTGAGAAAGTTGCAGAGGAAATTAATCCACTATTGGCAGCAAAATGGCTGAGAAGAGAGTTGGTAAGAGTATTGAATTACAACAAAAAAGAACTTCATGAAGTTGAAATTGATGAAAAGCACATGATTGATTTGTTGAAATTAGTAGAAAGCAGGAAAATAACAGACAACGTTGCATCAAAAATAATGGAAAAATTGATTGAAAAGCCGTTTGACATTAAGGACTATGTTAAGAAAGAAAATTTAGAGGCTGTTTCTGACATTTCAGAGCTGGAAAAATACTGCAAGGAAGCAATAAAAGAAAATCCGAAGGCAGTTGCAGACTATAAAAAAGGAGAAAAGAAAGCATTGAATTTTGTTGTTGGAAAAGTAATGCAGAAGACGAGAGGCAAAGCAACTCCGAAAGAGGTTAATGAGATAATTTTGAGGATGATTGAATAAGAGTAACAATTATTTTACAAATTCCACATTTTCCATCCCTTTAAATTGGTTATCTCCAGTCAAAAACTTTATTTTGTTTTCTTTGGCAAAAATATAACCAATGCAATCCACATAACTCAAGTCTTTAGCCTTATGCTCTGCCCTAAACTGCATCGCCTTTTTGATTATGTAATCATCAACATCAACGACAAATTCCCTGTATTTATTATAGTAGAGTTCTGCTGTGTCAATGCTGAAATGAACAAGCAGCCTGTAATAAGCCTCCATCAAATTGAATTTTGTAGTTACAACGCCAACATCTTCTATATAATTTGAATAACTGTTATTTCCCTTTGCAATTTCAAAAATAGCGTAACTGTCATAAAAGAATACATTTTCTTCCATGATCTACCTTTTATTAAATTCCCTGTCAGAAGAGCTTTCCCAGCCCTTTCGCGCCAGATCCTTGAATTCCTGTCCAGACATTTTTGTTTTTAATTTTCCAAAAACGTCTTTCAAGTTGCCTCTTTTGAATACACTTATAACTACTTCGTCCCCTTCTCTAAGATCCTTGAATTCCTGCCCAGACATTTTTGTTTTTAATGTTCCAAAAACGTCTTTCAAGTTGCCTCTTTTGAATACACTTATAACTACTTCGTCCCCTTCTCTAAGATGTTGCTTTTCCACTATTTCTTTTGGGATTACAATACCCATCGAGTTTCCCCATCTCTTGATTGTCACCATAATTTATCACTTTTATAGTTATATTTTCAGTTAACTAAAAGTTATATTTAAATGTTTTGGTTTTTATTAATGCCAAAAAAGAATTATCTCACAACTCCAATTCCAAAACCCTTCCAACTTCTTCCTTAACTCTTCTCTCAAAGTCAGGCACAGTCTCCCCTTCCTGCTTTTCCGTTGATAATATTTTCATCATGTTTTTTATCAATTCCTCTTCCTTTTCCAAGCTTAAATTTTCCAGCTTAATCTGCCCCAAATGCTCTTTTATCAGGAATTCTTCAACGTCCTCGACGTTTCTCGCATCAGTTTTTATCTCCTCAAATTCTTTTGAAGAAACAGCATGGGAGCTTTTCATCACAAAATAAGCTGATTTCTCGTAAAGAGCATTGAATATCTCTTTAAAATCAATATCGCTTGGCTTTCCTGATTCCAAAATTCCACCAAGCCTTATTAAAACAATCGTATTGTTTAACTCCTTATTTTTAAAATGTTTCAAGATTTCAGTTTTTATCTCTTCAGGGGTTTTATGGTTGCAATCCACTGATAATTTTTCAATATTATAAATCTGTATCGGCTCCCATCTTACATTGTTGTCTTCAACAATAAAAAAGCCTCCTCTTTCAAGCTTTTCAAGCTCAGCAAAACTATTGGGAAACAAAGGGCCAGGATATGCTATTCTCCCATAGCCTTCAATCTGCTTGTCATCAACAATGTGCATATGCCCGCCTGCATAATAGTCAAATCCTTTTGGCAATAATGACAATGGCTGCGATATTATATTTTCCATCTCTTTTGGCTTAAGTTCGTCAATTCCAGAGTGAAACAAGAAAATTTTATATCCATTTTCCTTTTCCAAATGCTCTGTTACTAATTTTTCATAATATGTTTTTTCCAAAGCGTCTCTTTTGCCAAGCATTCCTGTTATTTTAGCATTCGTTTTTTTGTCAATTGTAAAATTCAGCTTTAATTTCCCATTTTCAACAGTTCCCTTGAAAACATTCACAAACAAGCCAGCTTCTTCAAGGACATCAAGAATTGTTTTGCCGCTTGGGCTGTAGTGATGTATTGAACAAGTCTCCAGCAATAAGAATAAAATCAACTTTTTCCTTTACGCATTTGTCAATTGCTTTGCAGAAAGCATTTGTGCTCGTATCCCTAAGTTTAGGGTCTCGCCAGGAGCCGATGTGGCAGTCTGCTAAATGTGCGAATTTCATAAGATAAGGGAAGCTACTAGGATTTTTAAAGGTATTTATAAAGCACTGGACATGCGTGTGTAAGATTTATAAACTCAAAATATATCCTAATTTTACTAATATGGTTAAATAAAAGGAAAAGAAATTGTTGAGGTAATTTTTGAAATGAAAAAACAAGAAATACAAAAAGAATGGAAGAAACTCATTTCGGAGAGTACGCAAAATAAGCCCAATATTGAAGGAGTTTATCCTCCAAGTATTGTAAGAAATAGGGAAATTCTATTACTGGCACAACTAGAATTAGGGAAAATCGAAGTTGGAAAAAATATAAAGTTTCATACAGAAATGTATAAAATCATAATGAATCATTATTTTTCAACAAAGGAATGCCTAGGCATTTAATTCTCAAGTCAAATAGATTTTCACGATTGGGTGAATGGTAATTTAAGGTATTTTACCCAAAAGTAAAAACCATTTCAGGAACTGCATATCTCCTTATGCATCACCTCCATAGTTTTTTGCAAAAGGACACCTTACTTCGTTTTGGTGTTCGTTAGGTGATTTGAGATTTTCCAAACTTGTTTTTTAGTGTTTGGGAATTTGGAGTGCAGTCCCAAGAGCATGATTTTTAAGTTTTTATCTCTCTTGTTTCAGGCTCGATGAACTCTTCTCTAAAGCATTCTGCTTCCTTTAATTTCCTGAATCTGGGATTATAAATTTGTTTTACGTACTTGTTAAGAGTTTCCTGCTGCTTGTCAGTCAATGGCTCCCTGTACCTTGGCTTTGAAAATGTGTTAATCATAACAGGAAAAGCCTGCCTTTTCTTCTCTTCATAAAAATCATGAATAGTTCTCACTACTTCCACCCTTGATCTTGTATATAAGTAAAATGTGTATATATAATTTCCCTATTTAATATATATAGATATATATAGAACTAGCCCAACTCACTAAACTCCATTATCGTTTCTTTCTCATTCTTCAAAATCTTCTTTACCAAATCCTCAAAATATGGAATGCTTATTGGAGTTACAAATCTTGCAAAATTGCTTGTTATCAAGGCTTCTCCAATGTCAAGCGATGCGATTGTCCTGTCATCATCGCTCAAGTCTTGGGAGGCGCTTTCAATTATTGCCTGCCTTTCAGGCTTCATCTCAATGCCCAAGATAATTTTAGTGTTTATGTTTGCAAGTATTTCCCTAGGAATTAGAGAAGGCAGCTGTGTTATTGCCGTCAAACCCACCTTGAATTTGCGTCCTTCCCTTGCAATAGTTGAAAATATGTTTGGCCCTGCTTCTAAAATCTCTTTTCCCAAAACCCTTGGCGCTTCTTCAAGTACAATAGAAACAACAGGCTTTGAATCCAAAATCCCATTCATTTTATAATGCCTGTACTTATTAAAAATCTCATTTGCAATAAGGCTTCCAATCAGCAGTTCAACTGCTCCTGAAAAATTTGATGTATCGACAATTACAATCCTTCCTTCCTCAAGATGCTTGCATACGTCATTTATTGTTGCAAAGCCGGAGTTCAACTGAAAAATTCCGTTGCAGAATAATTGGCTATTTACAAATTCCAAATCAAGCAAATAAAGCAGCCTTCTCTTTACAACAGCCATTGTGTCATCTTTAAACACTTTTCCCATGCTCAACTCTTTCTCTAGTATTATTCCTTCAATCCATTTGTCGCCAAACTCCTTGTAGTAAAGGTTTAGGCATTGTCTTTGGGCATCGCTAAATTCAACTACTCCCTCAAAATGATGCGGCTTTATGATGTCAAGATTAATCCTCAACGTGTTTGTTCCGATTGGCGCGTTTTTTGAAGTGTAATAAACAATATTTTCTTTATTAGGATGGTCTTTCAATCCAGTTTTATTTCTGCCATAATACTCGTCATGCGGGTCCAAAACCAAAATGCCGCAATATCCTCTTCCAACAGCATTCCACAGCAAATTAGAGACTAAAACGCTCTTGCCCCTCCCAGTTGTTCCTGCAATTAAAATATGGTGCGAGAATACTTTCTCGCCGTCAAGGTAGATAGGCACATCAAGCAACTTCGAGCCGCTTCTTAGGCTGCCGACAAACAATGGGTTTTTTGGCTTTGTAAGAAATGACAAATCATTATCTGTTATTTCCCTTACTTCAGAAAAAAATCCTGGCAAGGACTTGCTCACAAATGCGTTCCTGCCTTTGATTGTGACAAGGCTTTTCATCATTGCAAGCATGTAGTTTCTCAGATTTGCATCAAAAAGCTCGAATTCTGTGTTTTCCTCAAGCCTCATTCCGGAAATCAATTCAAGATTCTGCTGCGATATCTGGCTCCCGTAAATCAAGTCATAAACCTGCAGTAATATTTTTCCGTCATTTGAATCAGCAACTAACAATTCGCCTATCTCTATGCTTTCTCCACTTTTCTGCCTTGCAATTATCCTTCCAAAGTCGCCAGAAATAACTTGTCCTTTCAAAATACCACCCGAAAGTAAAGAATCAGAGAGTGTATATAAAAGTTGCTGTAAAATCACTTGATTGCCATTGACAAAAAGATTGTTATCAGGGTAACGATTAGAAACAGGACTATAAAAAGCAGCCATTCCGGCAAATTATTATTGTCTTCCATAAGCAAATCTTGTTTGACTTTATCTAAAAATCAATCGACTTTAGGAGGCAATAGAGATCTCTTTTTAACAACCCAGTATGCTGCAGCTACTGATATAGCCGTTGATAAAAACATTATTACAAGCTGGACTTGCCACTCTATATGGTCTCCTACAGGAGTTCCAAACACAGTAGCTATTGTGTTGGGCACAATAAAGGCTGTGCCAAGAATTGCAAGCCAGACAGCAAGCAGGGATATCCTGTTGTTTAATAGTGTCAATTGATTGTTGTAAATGCTCTGCAAAACCTCAAGCCCGGATGCCAATACACTTGACATCTGCTCGCTTATGGAAATCTGCCTTGTCAAATCGCTGCTCAGCATCCCTATCTTTTGCAGTATAATTGCATCGTCTGTTATCAGCTCTGCATCTCCATACCTCAAATAATGCACAACATCAAGGGTAGCCCATAAAGCCTCCAAATAAGAAATCAATGCATGCTTCATTTTGTATATGTCTGCTCCCAACTGCTGCCTGAACCCAGTGGTTTCTATCAGGTACTTGCTTATCTGTTCGCCCTGCTCCTGTATGACTCTTATGCCGTCAAAATTCCTTTCGTTGTTCTCATCAAGAATCCTTATCAAAACCAAGGATATTTTGTCAATGTCATCCAAATTTTTTGGCACTTTTTTGAAAAAGGTTACTGCATACCTTGCGAACTTCACAAGCCTTGTTACATGCTCGCCGTGAAGGGTGACTATTATGTTGCCCTTTATCAGTATGATAAGCTTGTTTATTTCAACATCAAGTTCCGTGACTCTTACAGCTGGCAGCAATAGCCCTAGCTCTGTTGTATGGTCATCATAGCCGGAAAACCTTTGCGCGACAAGCTCATTAACAATAGATGGGTTAAACCCAAGCAAAGAAGCCACTTTGCTTCCTTCTTCCTCAAAGTTATTGACCTGCACATTCACCCAAGCAAAATCTGATTCTTTAATAGTTGATAAAAACTCCTCTGCCTTTCCTTCAATTTTTACAGTGCTGCCATTCTTGAGCATTGCAACGCAGAATGTCGGGCTTATGGCATTGTTGAGCGAAGGCTTTGCTGAAGAAGATTCAATCTTTGATCGTGATTCATGCTCATCCTTCATTTTATCTCTATCCTTACTATCTGCTCTATCTCGTCCTTTGACACCGCGCAGCCGTTTAGCTTTACTCCCCATAAGACACTTTCCAGCAGATTCTTTCTTGCATCAGGTATTTTTGTTATGTAATCGTCCAGCAGCCCATGCTCATAGGCTATTGCCACAAGCTCTATCGAGCGTATCGTTTTTATGTTCTTTGTTGTATCTCTATCGAGCGTATGGTTTTTATGCTCTTTGCGGTGTTTTTAAATTCTTTTAAATTATTTTCGTTTATGCCGATTGGAGTGTGCAGTGTCTTCCTCAGTATTTCAACAATCATCTTTGGGTTTTCTATAAGAAATCTTGTGGTTTTTTCGTCAATAGCGATTGCATCTGCATTCAAGCCAGCAGCAGCTGCGATGACAGACATCTCTGCAAAGTGCACTATTTTTATGTAGTTATTGTAGGCTTTGAAGATTTCATTGGCTGTATTCAGCAATGCTGGAGTTTTTTGCCTTATAAAGCTGCTGTCTGTGATTTCCAATATCCTGTTTTCTATCAGCCTCTCAACTTGAATAGCCTCAAACTTGAATTTTTTTGTTTCAAGCGGCCTGTCAACTAATTCATGCTTTACAGCATCTGTAATGTAAAAATTCCCGTTGAACTCCTTTTTTAGCGGCTCAAGAACCCACAAGAGGTTGTTTGTTGCCAAGCTGATTATCGGCCCAGCGTCAAAGATTAAAGATTTCATGAGAACAGGCTCCTTGCAATCTTCAGCCTGTAAGACACATTCACAGGCTCGCTGAATTTATCAATCAGGGTTGTCTTGCCAAAATACTGCATGAGCTCCCACTGCGAAATTCCAAGCACCTCTGATGCCCTTGCTATGGATATGCCGTGCTCGCACAGCTTGCAGCCCTTTTTTATCTGCGCTTGGTTAATGACTTCATGTATGTACAGCCTCAGTCTTTCGTCCATTGTCCTTACAAAATTGAATATGCTTTTTATTGATTTCCTGAACTCTTCGTCATCGTTGTTTCTTAAATTTGAAATGCCTGAGCTCAGCATGCTTAAAACCTTGCTGTAATCCAAATCCATTTGTTTTCTCTCAATTATTTTTGACAGCGCATAAATCAGAATAGCGACAGAAATAGAGTCTTCATCCTGAAAAACGCTTGCATTATGAATAACATGATTGCTTAACTCCTTTATTTCCGCAATGTCGCTTTCTTCCTTGACTTTCAGAATTTCAACAAGTTCTGTCAACACAGCAATTATGTCCCTCTTTATTATGTCGTGCATAAGAATTTTTGATTTAATAATTATATAAAGGTTCTGATTTTTAATTTTGTTTTTTTGGATTTATTTTGATTATTGTTAGTGCTCGGCTCGCTGTCTTTACACATCGCTCGCCTCGCCTATTCATTGCACTTTAGCAGAACTACCCAACAACTTCATGACATTCTTTTTTGCTTCTTCTTTGCCTTGGACAAGAAGCCTGCCATTCTTGTAAAGAATGACTGTTACAGGCCCTTTCATAACAGCTAATTCGTGCTCTGATTTCGGCTTTTCAAAATGATATCCGAAATCCTCAAGCTTTTTCAAGTCTTCCAGAGTGTGGCTCTTGTGCTTTTGCTCTTCCTTCAGGAATTGCGTAAAGTCAGTCAGGCTTTTCTGGAATTTTTTATTCATCAATTCCTGATAAGGAAACCAGCTTTTTCTGAACAGTTCTGGATAGTTTTCAAAATTGCTCTTCAAAAAATCAACTGTTTTTGGGTCTGACATGTAGCCAGAGCCGAAGTCAATGCCGATTTGTTTTTTGAGTTTTTCTATTTCTCTATCGCCTGTCACTTTTGCAATTATTGAGGCTGCTGCAACCAATGGGTAACGCTCTGCATTGTGCTCTAATTGCAATTCGATTTTTTTATTTTTTAGTAATTTTTTCAGATGGTTTTTATAAGAAGAGATATTATTGCTTGGACAATCAATTATGGCTTTTTCAGGGTTGAACTCATTCAGTATTTCAGCTTGCTTGTGTGCTTCGAGCTTGTTTAGATTTAATCCATCATGGCCGTGAACTGCTTTGTCAATCTCATCGGGTTGTATAATGATTACTTTGTAATGCCTTAACACAGATAGGAGTTTTGGGTATAATTCTTCTCGTTCTTCCCTGGTAAGCAATTTTGAGTCCTTTGGTTTAAGTTTGATTAACTTTAACATATTTTTTTCGTCAATTAAGGCACCGCACATTACCATACAACCTAAAACTGGCCCACGACGACTTTCATCAATACCGCAGATTAGCATTTATTCACCTTTTTAGATTTAAAGAATAAGCGTCAATTTATAAAAATGTTGTGGAAAATAGTAGCGGATTTTATCTAATCTTTCAAGTGAAGATACTTAATTGAACCAAATTCCTTTATTTTTAAATCACCTCAAACATTGTTTCAACTACCAAATTATGATTTCTAGTTTCTAATATAGTTTCTAATATATAGTTTGGTATAGCACTGGACACTGGACATTTTCATGTGAAATATTTAAACTAAAATCATTTACGCAGTTTCAACTAAATAAAGCTCGGTGATTTGAAATGGAATTTGATTTATCTGATATTAAGTTCAGTAAACCTGATATATCCAAAGGTCTGATTTTGCCTAAAGTTACTTCTTACAAGCTTGCATACTTATGCGGAATATTGACAGGGGATGGCAGCATATTTGAGAGAAAAGATAAGAAAGATTATGGGCTTAAATGTGTAGGGAACCCTAAAGATGAGCAAGAACTTTACTACGAGGTTGTTGGTCCATATTTCAAGGAAGTTTTTGGATTTATTCCAAATATTAGGTTACAAGACACCAACACAACTTTTGGATTTGTGGTTTTATCTAAAGGTTTGCTTCATTTTTTAACAGATAAAGTTGGTTTGGTTAAAGGAAGAAAAGATGAAAGGCTTGGCATTCCTAAAATTTTCAAAAAAGATAAAGAGTTGATTAGACATTTTATCAGAGGCTTATTTG
>JACPMS010000023.1 GCA_016185875.1 Candidatus Woesearchaeota archaeon
AGACATAAAGAAGGAGGTAAAGCCAAAGCCACTGGCGAAATTAACTGTTAAGGATTTAAATAAGGGGATTATAGGGGCTTTTATTGGGGTTGTTGCGCATTTTGCGTTTATTTATGGAAAGGAAATAGCAAAGGATATAAGCACTGCAAGGGCAACAGTCCTGTTTGCTTTTTCTTATTTGCTGATAGTAATCCTAATGTATGAGACTGGCTACAGGGAAATTAAAGAAAAAAGGCTGCTGGGTGTTTTGCCGATAAGGGCAACTGTCATATTTTTGACGTCTATCTGCGTGATATTGGTAATATTCTTCTTGTTCAACCAGGTTAGTATTGGAGATGTTACAGGGCTTTACAAGCAGATTGCAGTAACATCGGTTCTTGCATCCCTGGGAGCAGGCACAGCAGACCTGATTGGAAGGGATTAGAAAGATTTTTATCTATAGTTTAAAACTGGCTTCTTGATGAAAAATCGATTAAAAGAATCAATGCTCGAAAAGCGCAATTCACTGCCAAAAGAGGAAATAGCACAAAAAAGCAGGCAAATTGAAAAAAATTTATTTAATCTTGAAAAATACAAAAAATCAAAAGCAGTAATGTTCTTTGTTTCTTTCAACAGCGAGGTTAACACTCATGATATGATTAAAAAATCTCTAAAGGAAAAAACAGTTGTCGTACCAAAAGTAGTACATCATGAAATTGAGCCATCTGTCATCATAGATTTTGACAATTTAGTGCCAAGCGGAAAATTCGGAATTCTTGAGCCGATTGAAGCAATGAAAATAGCCTGCAAGAACATAGGCTTGATTTTGGTGCCTGGAATTGCATTTGATAAAGAAGGGCATAGGATTGGATATGGATTCGGCTATTATGACAAATTCCTGAAAAAAGTTCCAAAAGCATTCAAGATTGGCTTGTGTTTTGATTTTCAAGTTGTTGAAAAAATCCCAAGAGAAATGCACGATGTGCCTGTTGATATGATTGTGACTGAGAAAAGGGTTATTGATTGTAAAAGATAATTCTAAAATAAATGCGCCAGCCGAGATTCGAACTCGGGTGAGAGCCTTTCTGCTTGAATGGCAAGGCCCTATCATCTGTGGAACCTTTTTCTGTGGGCTTGAGCGAAGCGAAAGTTGCATGCGAGAACGCTCGCGTTTGAGCATGCTCGCGTTCATCTCCCACGCTTTTGGTCAAGCTTTTCGCAAAAGGTTGAGCCACTAGATCACTGGCGCATAAAGTGGGCCTGACCAGATTCGAACTGGTGATCTACACCGTGTAAGGGTGTTGTCATAGCCGCTAGACCACAGGCCCGAAACAGGGATTTGTATTGATAAAGTGTATAAAAAGGTTTTGAAAACTGGGTTTTGCAAATTATACATCCACCAAAATATTGGAATTCCCGCAGTAGAAATAGCTTCCTGCATTCTTCAAGTTGAGGTATTTTTTCATCCTGCTCAGCTGTTTTTTGGCTTTTAAAATCCTGTACGAGCATTTCACTTCATATAAGTCAAGCCTGTTGCCCTTTTTTGCCATTATGTCTATTTCACCCACAGAGCGCTTGAAATGATTTACAGGAACATTTACAGAAACAGAATCATAGTTATCTTTAATCTTGTTGCTGAGTTCCATAACATATCTATCGTGTTTGGAAAGCTTAATGTGTTTCACCAAGCAAATAAAACTCGGCAATAGCCAATATTTATAACTTTCGGTTGCTATTCCGCAATGAATAAATTTATATATGATAAGCCCTAAAAAATCTTCCATGGACCCGCATGACAGGATTTTCAACATACTTCTCTCCAAGGCTGATGAAATTACATGGCAGAGCATCATCTATGAGCTTGTCAAGAGCGAGCAGATGGACCCTTGGGACGTTGATGTGAGCATATTGACGCAGAAATACATTGACATGCTCAGAAGCCTTAAAGAGCATGATTTCAGGGTTTCTGGCAAGGTCTTGCTTGCAGCAGCCATTTTGCTGAAGATGAAGTCCAACAAGCTTGTTGGAGAGGACCTGAGCGAGCTTGACAGGCTGCTTATTGGCGTTGAAGAGGAAATAGAAGAGCTTGGATTTGATGACGCAAGCGAAATCCCAAAATTAGATGAGGTACCTACCTTAATCCCAAGGACTCCGCAGCCAAGAAAAAGAAAGGTGTCAATTTTTGACCTTGTTGAGGCTCTTGAAAGGGCTTTGGAAGTCAAGAAGAGAAGGCTTCTGCATTCAATTCCTCCGCTTAACCTTGAAGCGCCTAAAAAGAAAAGGGATATAACCCAGATAATAAGGGATGTATATGGCAGGATTAAGTCATTTTTCTTCAGCGCTTTGAAGGACAAGCTTACATTCTCAAAGCTTTTGCCTTCTGAGTCAAAGGAAGACAAGGTTTATACCTTTATTCCATTATTGCATTTGGCTCAGCAGAACAAAATAGAGCTCATCCAAAATACCCCCTTTGGCGAGATAGAAGTTTTGCTGAAGTCCACTAGAAGCGAAGCTTCTAGGGAACTTGAAAATAAAGAATTTTCAAGTAAAAAGGAAGAGGAGAGTAAGGCAGAAGAAACAAAAAGTGATATTGCCGGGACTCAAACTTCTTGAATACCCCGAAATCTTTTTAAACACCTGCTAATTCTAGAAAACAATCGAGGGTGGGTTTTTTGCTCAAGGAACATTTCAAGCTGATGTCTGGGACTGCAAACAGGAAGCTTGCAGAGGAAATATCACATGTACTGAAAGTGCCTTTAACCCCTGTTGAAATCAAGAGGTTTCATGATGGCGAGATTTACTGCAGGATTCTGGAAAGTGTCAGAGGCTGCGATGTTTTCATAGTCCAGCCTACCTCCCCAGATGCGAGCTTGAACTTAATGGAGCTTCTGATCATGGTTGATGCCTTGAAGCGCTCCTCTCCTGACAAAATAACAGCAGTCATACCTTATTACGGCTACTGCAGGCAGGACAAAAAAACTAAGCCAAGGGAGCCGATTACAGCAAAGCTAGTTGCAAACATGATTCAGACTGCCGGAGTTGACAGGGTGATAATGTTCGATTTGCATGTTCCTCAAGTCCAGGGGTTTTTTGACATACCAAGCGACAATCTTGAGGTTGTGCCCTTATTTGCAGACTACAACGAAAGGAAAAAATTCAGGGACATTGTAATTGTCAGCCCCGATGCAGGAGGGGCTGCAAGAGCAAGAACCTTTGGAAAAGTGCTTAATGCCCCTATCGCCATCGTAGACAAGAGAAGGCCAGAGCCTAATGTTGCAGAGGTGCATAATGTGATAGGCAATGTAAAAGGCAAGTCCGCTTTTTTAGTTGATGACATAATTGACACTGCAGGCT
>JACPMS010000020.1 GCA_016185875.1 Candidatus Woesearchaeota archaeon
GGTCTAATAAAGCAAGACATTTATGTTTCATTGGTTTTGATGAGTTTATTAACAACTATATTAACGCCCATAGTTCTGAGAAATTGGCTTTATAAGAAAAATTTCATGGATATTTTTAGAAAGAAAAGAGTCACATTGCAATAACTCAGGCAACAATTTTACCTATAAAAAGCACCGCAAATATCCCCATAGTATTTAACGCGTAGGATACTATTGAAAATATTTTTGTTGATATGACTTTTGATGCCGCCAGCATTGTCACACCAATCTCATCCGGCAGCGGCGATGCAATTATGAAGCCAGCAACTGCCGGCAGCAGATATTCTTTAAGATGCCCAGGCAGCTTGCCATTGAAGTATTTCACTATTTTCTCCCTGCTCAACCTCCTAATTTCATCTGCAAAAGACTGCCTTACAAAGCTGAAAATGAATAAATCGCCTATTAAAGCTCCTAAGCCGCCTATCAAGCTTGCCAAGTAAATATTCTGATGCTGTGCTAAAATCAAGAAAATTGCCGTTGCAGGTGCGGCTGTAAAGCCATAAACAAAGAGTATTCCTGCTACAAATGTGCCTGAATAGCCTAATGAAACTATAAAATCACTAAATGGCTTATACCCCCTACCGTAAAACAGTAGATAAGCTATAAGGAATGTTATGAATAGCAGCAGAAACTTAGGATATTTCTCCATGTAATCAAAAGGGTGCATAGTTTTAAGCTTTGAGTAATACATAAATGGGGACAATGTGATTACTGGTATTTAAATGTTTCTTTTCGTATACCAGTATAGAAAATAGTATATTAATTACAGCTAGAGTTTTAGCTCCTTTTTCCAATATTCACAAATCATTTCAGCCTTTTTTGCTGCAATTCCCGTGTATTTTTCCGGATTGTTTAATATTTCCAGTTGTTTTTTATTGAATTTTTTTAAGTATTGTTTTATTGAGTTATCGCTTTTAACCAATTGCATCAATGGTTTTTTTGCCATTTGCGACTTCAAGGTCATTTCCCTTACATATTCATGCGCATCAGGATGCCCATATGCAGCAAGCAGAATGTAAAGCGGCTCTGCAATGATCATGCCTTTGTTCATTTCAAAATTTTTCTGCATATTCTTTTTATCAACAGCTAAATCCGACATCACCCTTTCCATCCTGGCAATTGACACATAAAACCCAGCCAAAATCTCTGGAATGAACCTCATTGATGCGGAATTTGTCAAGTCTCTCTGGTGCTCTGAAATCTGGTCCATGTACATTGTGAGCATTCTGGGCATAAACTCCTTCCACATGCTCTTGACATTCTCGAAGTTTATAGGATTCCTTTTCTGCGGCATGGTTGATGAGCCGACTTGCTTTGCCTCAAATAATTCTCCCACTTCTGCAATCTCATTTCTTTGCAGATGCCTCATGTCATCTGCCAAATTAGCCAAAACTCCAAAAGCCAAAATAACGCTGCTGGCATAATCCGCTAAGAATTCTGCTTCTACAATTTGTGTTGAAATAGGCGATGGTTTTAGCCCAAGCTCGTTCATCACTTCTTCCTCAAATTTGATTGGATTTTCAAAAAATAATGAAGATGCATTGTAAGCTCCGACTGCGCCTGCCATCTTGCCCCTCAAGTTATTTGCAGATTTTTTTATTTTCATAATTGAGGAGCCCAGCCTGCTCACGTACTCTGCAACTGCAAATCCAAAAGTAATCGGCTCAGCATGCTGCCCATGAGTTCTTCCAATCTGAACAGTGTCTTTTTCCCTCATCGCAAGATTGATTAATGCTGATTCCAGTTTAAACAATTCCGGCAATAGGACATTATCGGTGAATTCCTTGTACCTCAAAGAGTCTGCTGTTGCGATTATATCATAGCTTGTGGCAGTAAAATGGACAAAGGGCTTTGCCTCATCACTTACCTTGTCCCTTATGCAGTTTGCCAGCGCCCTTATATTGTGCTTTATCCTGTCCTCTTCAGCATAGACTTGCTCTGGGGTAACCTGCCTGCATGCCTTTTCTATCTCATCAGCAATCTTTTTTGGGCAGATTTTGTTTTCTGCAAGCACTTTTGCCAGGGCAGACTCCACCTTTAAAGCGTACTTGATAAAGCCTGATTCAGAAAGATACGGCTGCAGCTTTTCATGGATTTTCTTGTTCCTGCCGTAGTACCGAAAATCAAGGGGGCTTATGGTATCAAAGAGGTTTATTTTCTCCGGAATCAGGTATGGCCCTTCAATGCTTTTGTCGATATTTACTAATTGAAGTATATGCCTTGACAATTCGTTATCCAAATTCAATACTATAACCTTCCTGTTTTTCTCTTTAACTTCCCTGATAATATCATTCTTTTTGAAAACTTTTATGCACGCATGGACTTTCGCAGGAGAGCACTTCACCCTTTCTGCAATCTCCCTAATGTGCAGCTTTTCCCTCGACAGAAGCTCTAATATCTGCACATTTACCTTCGTGAAAATGTCTGAAAGCCCTTCCATTTTAGAAAAAAAGAAAATCGTTCGTTATTTATAAACTTTTCTATTTTAAAACAAAAATCGTTCGTTATTTAAACAGTTAATCTCATCTTGTCTTTAGCCAGGATGATTCTTCCGCCAAACTCCTTCCTGCACTGCTTCTTGATGTTTGTCTTTAACACCTGCGGGTAGAAATGCGTAAGCATTAAAGTCTTAACCTGAGCTTTTGACGCTATTTTTCCAGCTAATGAAGGCGTTAAATGCCCCTCAATTTCTTCGTTGTCGGGCAATGAGCATTCTGTAATCAGCACATCTGCATTTTTCGCAATTTCAATTGTTTCTTTGCAGTATTCTGTGTCCCCAGTATAAACTATAGACTTGTTTTTGTGCTCAATCCTGTAGGCTATGCTTTTTGTCGTGGCGCTGTGCTTGATTTGCATTGTTTTTATAGTTGCATTGCCGATTTTTATTATTGAATTTGTTAATTCTTTTAAATTAATCTTAAAATAGATTTTTGTTGGTTTCAATAAATCTTCAAGAAGAACTTTAAAATAATTTTTAAACCCCTCTGGACCGTAAAGGTTCAATGGCTTTTCCCTTGTTCCTCCGTAATTATTGCTCCAGATTATGGCGCCTAAGTCATTGATGTGGTCATTATGAAGATGGGTATAAAATATATGCTCTATTGCAAACAAATCAATTTTTAATTCCAGCAATCTCCTTATGGTTCCTGCTCCGCTGTCAAACAATAATTTTTTATTATCTACTTCCAGGATATAACCTGCGCAATTCCGATTTAAAACAGGCGCTGCTGTTCCGCTGCCTAATATTATGAGTTTCATTTTCTTGTATAAGATAAAAGTTCTTTATGGATTTTTCCATTAGAAATTACATACTGCCTGCCCTTAAAGCTCCATTTTTCCCCATTCAAGTTTGTGATTTTTCCACCTGCTTCTTCAACAAGCAAAAATCCAGCTGCAACATCCCACTCGTTTGTTGGCAACAAGCAATAGGTGGTAAACAGCAGAGCCAAAATTCCTGAAGTCTATTGTTTTATTTTGCAATTCTGCTAAGTAGTCTAATTTGGCTTGTCTGTTGGAATATGAAAACTCAAACAAAATTAATGAATAATTGAGATTCTTTTTATTCGATACTTTTAATCTTTTCCCATTTAGAAAAGCCCCTTTTCCTTTTTCAGCAATCGCAGTGATGCATAAAACAGGAAAGTCTAGTACTCCCAATATTATTTCATTTTTGTATTCCAAAGCAATCGAAATGCCAAAAACAGGAATTCCATGCAAAAAATTGTGAGTCCCGTCTATAGGGTCTATAACCCATTTGTAGTCTGACTTGTTATCCTCAAATCCAGTTTCCTCAGAGAGAATGCTGTGTTTTGGAAAATGTTTTTTTATTGTTTTTATGATAGCCTTATTTGCTTCCAAATCGGCTTTGGCCACCAAAGTTTTGTTTGATTTTTCCTTTACAATTACTTTCTTGCCGTAATAGCGAAGAAGAACTTTTGATGCATTTTTTGCTGCGAGAAGCGCTGTTTGCTTGAAATTTGAAGATTTCATCGTGGAATATTCAATAATCTTGATTTATGCTTTAATCCCGATATTTTCTAAATTCTTCTTTATTCTTTCAATAACATCCTCGTTCTTCGCTTCAAACTCTTTGCCAGTTATCATCTCATAGGCTGTAATGTATCTTTTTGCAGCCTCAATCTTGACATCATCTGGAATTTTTGGAATTGCTCCTTCTCCGATAAATCCTTTTGCAGCAAGCCACTGCCTGACATACTCCTTGTCAAGCTTTTGCGGCTCCTGCCCCCTGGAAAACAATTCTTCATAAGTGTCTTTAATCCAGAACCTTGACGAATCTGGAGTGTGGATTTCATCAATCAAAAAAAGCTCGCCATCCAGGCTGCCAAACTCGTATTTTGTGTCAACAAGTATCAGATTACTTTTTGCAACTAGCTTTGCTCCAAAATCAAACAAGGCAAGCGCAGCTTTTTCCATCTTTTTGTATGTTTTCTCGTCAATAATGCCCCTTTTTATGACTTCTTCCCTTGAAACAGACTCGTCATGCAGGCCATGCTCTGCTTTTGTTGATGGAGTAATTATTGGCTTCTCAAATCTCTGGTTTTTCCTCAAGCCCTCTGGAAGAATGCTGCCGCAGAAATTCCTAACCCCTCTTTCATAATTGTACCATGCAGATGTTGTTGTCACACCTGTTATGTATCCTCTTACAACCATCTCAACAGCATAAGGCTTGCACTCCCTGACAACCATGACATTTGGGTCTGGAACGCTAATCATGTGGTTTTTCGCAATGTTTTTTGTTTTTTCAAACCAGAAAGCAGAGGTTTGGTTAAGGACGTGCCCCTTAAATGGTATGCTGCACAAAACCCTGTCAAAAGCAGAAATCCTGTCTGTGGTTACAATCACCCTTTTTCCTTCAAGAGTGTAGTTGTCCCTGACTTTACCCTCATATTTTTTACCGAGTTTAAAATTAGTTTTATCTAAAGTGAATTTCAATTGATTTTTCAGAACTGAATCGGATAGCATTTTATTTGATTTATTTTTTCTTGGTACGGTCATGTCTTTTTGATTTTGCAAGTTTAACGTGTGTTTTTCTTTTTGGCTTTGCATTAGCTTCCAAAACTTTTTTAGCCATTTCCCTCCTGTATTCAAGCAGCAATTCCTCATATTCATTGCCAATGTTCATTATTTCAACTGCTGCGACTGCAGCATTAATGCCATTGTTTATTCCCACCCATAAGCCATGGCTGGTGTGCTTCAGGAAATTCAAGGCTGCATCTGCATTGTCATCCTTTTCCAAAAGCAATGGGCAGTAAACAGTTAGTTCCTCTTTCTTCTCAGGAGGCTCATCAAAATAGGTAAACTCGATATTCACGCTGCTTGGATTTGGCTTGTTGTCGAAAACAGGCACTATCTCAAATATCTTCAAAGTCTCAACTGCTTTTTTAACAGCGTCATTATTTTTATCGCCAATTATTGTAATGCTTCCGTATTTTCTCATCATTTTCGCGCAATTCTGCGAGGCAACATCGCTTTTGCCAACACCAACAGCCAATACAGGAACTCCTGGCGGCATTTGAGCAATTGAAAGCAAAGCGTCCAATCCTTGATAATTGCCCCCGCAAGGCACGCCAATAACAGGCCTTATGACTTTAGAAGCAACAACTCCAGGCAGATGCGCTGCCAAGCCAGCCCCTGCAATAACCACAGCATAATCACTCTGTAATATTTCCTCAACCTCGTCAGGAGTCTTATGGGCTGAACTGATTCTTAAGTCAAAGCTGATTTTTTGTTTTTTTAATTCTTTAGCAATTTTGCTATAAACCCGTTCATCTGTTTTTGAACCGAATATCACTAGCGCTTTTTTCATATTTAATCACAAAATCACGTATTCCTGATAATTCTCATTTGCAAGCAGCCCCTTTGCAGCCTTTTCAGCAATTTTTCTTGCCTCGTTTTCATCAGCGTCTATTGCCAGGCTCCACAATGTCGCTTTTTCAACTTTTTCAATATTTTTAAAGCCAAGCCTATTCTTCAATGTTGGCAAGAGGCTGCTTCCGTCATCATTTATATTTTTTACTAATATTTTTACATTGTTGTCTTTTAGGATTTGAAATGCATAGGCATGCTTGTTGGCATTTACCAAAATATCGACTTTGCATATTTGGCTTTTAAATTTCTCTTCGCTGCCTTCAATGAAAAACCTGCAGTAGTCTGATTTTTTGACATCTTTTATCCTGTCGAAGCCGATTTTATGGAGCGTCTGCAGAGCTGTAATTGCAGTATTGTCAGGCACCTTCAAGCTTACTGTCATCTCAACTGTCTTTGGCATTTTTTTATTGTTTTTATTTTATTTTTATTAATTTTATCGAGCTTTTATTTCATTGATTTTTTTATTGCTGGATAACATTTCTATAAAATCTCTTCTTCTATGTATTTTTTCATCGAGTTGAAAACATGCCTTGCCGGAGCCGGGTCCTCCATTGCAGCTATATTGCCAGCAAACATGTTCTTTAATTCAGCAGAGTCTGGCAGCTGCCTTATGAAAGACGCTCTTTCCGGATGAGGCATTATTGCCATCACATTGCCTTTTTTATTGCAGACTGCTGCAATATTGTGCAATGCACCATTTGGGTTTGTTGGAAAGCTTTCTTCAATTTTGCTGTCTTTTGTCGAATATTGGAAGATTATTTGCTTGTTCTTCATTAACTTGTCAATTAGTTCCTTGTCAATTGTTGCGAATCTTCCCTCGCCATGCGCAATTGGCATAGGGATAGCCTCTTCCCTGTCAGTAAACATTGTAAACGCGCATCTTCCTTTATCCTGAATATTTTTGACATGAATCCAGGTGCAGTAATACCCGCTTATGAAGGGATTTTTGTTTGGAGCCAATGCCATCTCTACCTTGTTTTTTAGCCCGGGAATCATGCCGCATTCCACCAAGGCTTGAGCGCCGTTGCAAATCCCCAAGACTGGCTTTCCATTCCCAGCTTCCTTTCTTATTATGTCAAAAACAGGGTCTTTTGCCATTATGACTCCTGCCCTTATCCTGTCCTCATAACCCCAGCCCCCAGGAATCACAAAGCCATCATATTTTTCAATGCCTTTTTTTTCATTCCACCTTACAATCCTGCCATCCATTCCTGCAGCTATAACTGCCTTCAGCGTTTCCTCCTCGCAATTGTTGCCGGGAAAATAAATTACTGCAATGTTTGGTTTTGGCATTTTAGTTAGATTATTTTTATTTTTCAAATTTGTTTTATTGAGTTTCCGTTAATTGAGGTTTAGTTTATTGAGTATTTATTTTGTTTTTATTCCAGCGCCTCAACAAATCCCCTTGTCCAGGCTTCTTTTAATTCTGGAATTGGCAAACTGATAATTTTTTCATTCTTTTTAGTGATTACGAGATTTTTTCCTTCTGTTTTTCCGAGTTTTATCAAATGCAGCTTGTAAAACCTGAATAAGTCATGCAATCTCTGCACGTTTTTTTCTTCTGCCTCAAAAACAAATCCGCTAGTTTCTGAAAATAATACTTTGTCAGCCCTTAGATTAGAGAAGTCCAAATCAATTTGCGCTCCAATCCCGCCATCAGCATCGCCTCCAAGAATCATCTCAGAAACCGTCGCTGCCAAGCCTCCATCAGATATGTCATGGCAAGACAAAAGCAAGCCTGCATTGATTGCGTCTATGACAGCGTAAATCATGTTTCTTTCCTTTTCAAAGTCTATGATAGGCACAACTGCGCCAATTTGGTTATTAACATCATAATAGACCGAGCCTCCTGACTCGTCTTTTCTGTCGCCAGCCAAAAATAATATGGAATTTTCTTTCTTTATCTTCATTGTGATAGCTTTGCTGTAATCCTTTAAGACCCCAATGCACGCAACTATCGGGCTTGGAGCAATTGCCTTGCCAGAAGCGGATTCATTGTAAAAACTCACATTGCCTGAGATTACAGGAACAGGATAGGTTGTTCCTTTGTAATGCAAATTCCTTGCAGCATCTGCAATTCCCCTCACACCCTCATAAAAGTCATAGAAAGCTTCTGGCTTTTCTGGATTGCCGTAATTTAAGCAATCTGTCAATGCGCTTGGAATTGCGCCAACTGCAGCCACATTTCTCATGCTCTCAGCAACTGCATTGACTGCTCCCCAATATGGGTCAATCACGCAATAACTTGGATTGCAGTCTGTCTTCAGGGCAATCCCAAAAGCAGCGTTATCAATCGCTTTTATAACACCTGCATCAGCATATCCTGTTTCAATAACAGCATTGCCCATGACGCTTGTGTCATAATGCTTGTAAGCCTTGGCTTTGCTTGCAACATTCGGGTGCTGCAAAACAGAAAGCAAAGCATTGTTGTAGTCTTTTGGCTCTTTCAAATTTGGCTCTTTAAAGTTTCGCTTCGGGGCTTTTTTCTGCCTGTCATATTTGATGCCTTGCGTCACAATTTTTATTGGGGCATTGCATATTACTTGATTATTGTGCCTTAAAATGTAGTCCTGCTGTTTTGTGACTTTTCCAACAACAACAGCTCCTGCTCCCAGGCTTATTTGAGGCAGCTCAAAATCCTCATTGTAGATTTTTAATAATGTTTTTGTGAACTCAGGCGGGCATATCCAAGTAAATCTTTCCTGAGTTTCAGAGCATGATATAATATAATGGGGCAAATTGCTCATTGAGACATTTACTTTGCTCAAGTCAATATCTGCTCCGAAATTGGCATCAGAGCAAAGCTCAGATGTGCTGCACATTATGCCTCCTGCGCCCATGTCCTTAAATCCCAGCTCTATGCCTTTCTTCCTTGCTTCTTCAAAAACAGCATAAGATGCCCTTATAATTACATTTTTCAAAAATGGGTCTGGCACCTGAACTGCTCCCCTGTTGCTTTCCCTGTCTTTCTCATCTAAAATCAAGGAAGCGAAAGCAGCTCCTCCGAATCCGGAATTGTCAGTTGCTTTGCCAACAATAACGATGTCATAGTTTTCTGCATTTTTTGGCGCAAAGCTGTGGATTATTTCTTTTTCTTTCACTATGCCCAAGCAGACTACGTTAACCAGGCAATTTTCATCAAATGAGTCGTTAAAGTAAACATCGCCGCAAATGTTTGGAATTCCAACAGCATCTCCATAGCCTGCAATCCCATTTATGACTTCGTTTGCTATGTATTTCACTTTATTTTTGTTCTTGCCATTGGGATTTCCAAACCTTAAAGGGTCTGCTGTTGCTATTACCTTTGCCCCCATGCACAAGACATCTCTGATAATGCCTCCCACACCAGTTGCAGCGCCTTCATAAGGAACAACCTGGCTTGGATGATTGTGGCTTTCATGGCTCACAACAATGCCGTATCTTTCATTGTTTACGTAGCACAGCTCTACAATGCCAGAATCTTCAACAGGGCCAAGAATCACATTTGGAGCCTGAGTTGGCAGCAACGCTTTCAAAACAGCCCTGCTGCTTTTGTAAGAGGAATGCTCGCTCCACTGGGTGTTAAAGATGAATAA
>JACPMS010000013.1 GCA_016185875.1 Candidatus Woesearchaeota archaeon
GAGAAAATAGAGGCTGAGGTCAAAGAGATTAAAGACGAGATTGGCTTAGAAGTTAGGCCTGAATATGTCGAAAAATTGAAGAAAATCCAGAGTCAGAAAGGCAGGAGTTTTGACAGCAAGGAGAAATTCTTGTCTTACTTGAAAAATGAAATATGAGATTAAGCCAAATCTCAATAAGATTCTTGAGAAGTTAAAGAAGAAAGACCCTGTTGCATGTCAAAAACCACCAATCATAGATTGGTGGCATGTTTACATATATTGATAAATTAAGTGGTTTTGGACACTACAAAATTCTACTTATTAATCGTGGTTTTTGAGCACATCCAAATTCCATGCAATGTTCAGCTATACGTAAACCACTTATAAAACATAAGTGGAATTTTTATGTTTAAAGCGATAACTGACAAAATTGAGGAGATAGTAAATTCAAATCCGGAACTCTATAAGCCACTAAGACATTTGAAAAATATAAAGAGAGTGCATATCATGAAATCATTTGTTTTAGTGTTTAGCTACGATAAAAGAAGTGATTTTCTAAGTTTTTTGGATTTTGACCATCACGACAATATCTACCAAAAATATAAATAATTTCTAAGCGCTTCTGCTAGCAAGCAACGCAATTGTAAAGACAGCTATTGCCAAAATCAGAACTGTGCCCAGAAATGTGGGATGAAAGATAAGGTTTATCGTCTTTGAAAGGTCTTTTTGGGTTTCTGATGGGACATTGACCTGCTCCCGTATCTTCACGCCAGCAGCAACGATTATGATGATTACCATAAAGACTAAGAATATGCCCTTGAGCGCTGGGAATGCTTCAATGTTTGCGCCCAGCATCTGGGACGCAACTGACACCAAAATTATGAATAAAAAGATGACTGCAAGAAACGGCGCAACATCAGCCACGATGCTTGTCGCAATTGGCGATATCAGCACAAAGATAGCCAGCAGCAAGCCGATAAGCGCGTGAACGAACTTGTTATCCCCCAGCACTTTAGTCCAAAGCAAAATCGCATATACAACTATCCAGACAAAGAGAAAGACAAAAATGCTCGAAAAATACTGCAAACCGGTTACGTCCAAGAATGTTGCCATAGTGCCAAATTAACTATTTCTTCCCAAAAAGCTTGCTGAAGTCCATGCCTAATCTGTTTAGTATCGTCCTTTCCTCCCTCTCCTTTGAATCGCCTGTTATCCACGCGATGATTACTCCAAACGTGACAAGCATGATAAAAACAGCAATTCCCTCTGTCCCGAAAAAGTCTTCCAAAGTGCTGCCAAAGTCTCCAGCCCACCATCCTGCTGAGCCCCCAAAAATCAATAAAATTATCATAAATGATATAAGCGTAATCCAGCCCGGCATTGTAACTCCTAAAAACACATAATCCTGGCCAAACACCCCAATCATAATCAGCAAAAAGACAATAGCGACAAGCACAAGCGAGACTTGCGGCAATGCGTCATTCATAATAAGGACTGGGTCTGCATTAGGGGGGAACCTCCCGGTTATGTGGGGGATAACAACAAGCAAGCCGACAACAAGGGCAACAACAACATTAAGATTTTTTTTAGTTTCTCCCAAAATCCTTGTCTTCTGCAATACTGCATAAATAATGACAAAAATCAGCAGGAACGGAAGCATTACATCTGTCAATCCCCAATTTTCCAAAGCCCTGAAAAAACCTTCGAGTTTTAAGGCATCTGCTGCCATGTGCGCACCTCTTTATGCAAATTTTACTTATTTTTATATTAGTATATAAAGTTTATGACTGTTTAGCCTCTTTTGAAGGCTCCTTTATGGCATACACTACAAACAAGACTATCAAAGCCAGCAGGACAATTGCGCCAGCCAGCTCATCCCCTCCCGAGCCTGTAAAATCACCCAACCTTTCAAGCCATGTTCTTCCATCGCTTGTCTTGATTGCGTCGAGGAAAATGCCAATTATGGCTATAAACACAATCACCATGAACACAATCTTCCAGCCTCCTTCAAGAAACACTGGCTCGCCTTCCTTGTAGAAAGAGCCGATTAAAAGCAAAAATAAGACTGACAAGAACAAAACCACTACGGCATTTGCAGAGACTTTAGTTATGATTTCAACCAATTGCGAGGAAGCGACAACCAAGAAGGCCATGGCAAAAGAGGC
>JACPMS010000003.1 GCA_016185875.1 Candidatus Woesearchaeota archaeon
CATCATCTATTACGTCAAATGTCAGAAAGTAAGAGCCTGACTTGATGTTGCCTGTAGGTATGCTTAACTTTATGTTTCTTACTTCTGAATCAGCAGCTGACAATGTGTAAACCTGGCTTTGCGCGAACTGGAACCAGCTTGGATTGTCTATGCTGAACGGCGCTCCGTCAGGGCCTGAAATTGGAGTAAATCGCATCTTGTAGTGCAATGCGGTGTCTTTTTTATTTCTTACGCCAACAGTCAAGACTGTAGAGCCGCCTTTGTCAATTGTGATGTCTGTCTTTGGAAAGGAAATTTTTTTGTCGCCTGTAATCAGGTCGTCAAGAATTCTCTGCCTGACCTGCTCTGTAACATCCTCTGTTGTGCTGCCGATGTTCTTGAACATCCCCCTTATGAATCCAAGCCCAAGCCCAAGCAATGTCATTGCAAGCACAACAATCACAATAGCCTGTATTGACATTTCGAGAGAAGCCTTTTTGTTAAATAACATCCATTCACCTCTTTTTCAAGCAACTATTTGTGATGGTTCACTTATTTGTACTGCTTATTTAAATAGTTTTCGAAAATTAAGAAATTTTCGAGAACTCCAAAAGCGCAAAAATCTTAGGAGATTTTTGGCTCCTGAAAATCTTCGATTTTCACGGAATTCACAAATTTTTGATAGTTTTCTAAAAATAGATTGAAACGCAACATTTAAAAATTAGGGAAAAATTCGTGCTTAATATGGCAAGACTAAGGAAATTTGTCGCTTACAGGCGATTGGAAAGGCCTTACACCCGCACCTCAAAGTTCAAGGCAAAATCCTACATCAGAATGAACCCGACTGTCAAGGTTGTGAGATTTGACACCGGGGATGCCAGCAAAGACTTCAAGTACACCCTAAACCTTCTCTCAAAATCCGATCTGCAGATTAGGGATAATGCATTGGAGAGCGCAAGGCAAACATCCAATAAGCTTCTCGAATCTTATCTTGGGCTTAACGGGTTTCACATGAAGGTCAAGGTTTATCCTCACCATGTTTTGAGGGAGCATGCCCTTGCAGCCGGCGCAGGCGCAGACAGGTTCAGCTCAGGCATGGCGCATTCATTTGGCAAGCCGACAGGTGTAGCAGCAAGGATAAAGAAAGGGCAAACAATATTCCAAATCATGGTTGACAAGCAGAACGTGGAAGTGGCAAAGCAAGCCTTGGAAAGAGCCTCAAAAAAGCTTCCCTGCTCGTGCACGATACAGGTTATTGAGAGAAAATAATTTTTGAAAATTGTAATTGATCATAGATTTTTTGATATTAAAAATGCCATTTGATAATTATTTGGGCTTAATTCAACAAAATAAGTACGTATATTCTTTGACTATACTTTTAGCATTTTACATATTATCAAAACTTGTTGTTTTTATTTCACAAAAGATAATCTTAAAGTTAACAGAGAAGACGAAAACGGACATCGACGATTTAATTGTAAAAAAAACAAATAAACCAATATCACTGATATTGCTACTTATTGGCGTTAGACTTGCATTATCTCCACTTGGAATAAGACAAATCGTACTGGATATGCTTGAACATTTAATCTCGTCACTTATAATCATTATAATAACCTACACTACCATAGTTATTTTTGATATTCTTATAGATACTTGGGGAAAGAGAGTGGCAGAAAAAACTAAGTCATCACTAGACAACCAACTTATTCCTATGTTTCATAGATTTTCTAGAATTTTCATTTCTATAGTTGGGCTGTTATTTGTACTTCCTGTATGGGGTGTGCAGATAGGACCTCTATTGACGAGTTTGGGAATTGCTGGAATTGCAATTGCATTTGCTCTTCAAAGCACCTTGGGCAATATATTTGGAGGTATGTCTATAATAATAGACAAAAGCATCAAAGTAGGAGATAAAATAAAGCTTGATGCCGAAACCATGGGAACTGTTGAAGATGTTGGATTAAGAAGTACAAAAATCCGAACATTTGATAACGAGCTAATTACAATCCCAAACGGAAAATTGGCTGATTCCAGAATACTCAACTTTATCCAGCCAGATCCAAGCGTAAGAGTAGTTATTGAATTTGGTGTGGAGTATGGTTCTGATACTTCAAAGGTCAGACAAGTTGTATTGGATACCATGCAAAAAATTTCCAACATTCTCAAAGAGCCTGCACCAAAAGTTATGATGATGGAAATGGGGGATTTTGCACTTAAGTTCAGAGCACTTTTTTGGGTAGAGAACTTTGATATAAAGTTTGACACAAAAGCACTTGCAACAGAAGAAATTTACAATACATTAAGAAAAGCAGGCATTGGAATTCCATTCCCAACAAGAACCGTTTATTTGAAAGAAAAGAAATAGTCACTCCTTCAGTATTTCAGTCACTATCCCATAAGTCTCTGGATACTTTTCAATGTCGAGAATTTCAGTATGCAGGTTTTCTCCAAACAAGCCGCTGCAAGTGCCGTTCACAAAGTACAGTTTTGAATTTGTCAATTTCGCATTTTGTGTTAATACAATTCCGTCGCCGTCTCCATTTTTCATCTGGCACCCCTGCCCGATTATTGCGTAAAGCCTGACTTTGGTTGGCTGCTTTAATGGGTCGTTCAGTTTGTTGATGAACAGGCTGTTTTCCTGCATGTCCTGGCATTCCCTGTTTTCCCCGATGAAACTGCAGTAATCGCTTATCGAGCCTGAAATTCCTTTATTTGGAGTGGCTATCATTATAATCCTGTCAACATTGTCATCGCCGAAAATCTGCACGTATCGTCTTGCCACCAAGCCTCCCATCGAATGCGCTATTATGTTTACCTTTGGCTTGCTTGTCCTTTCCTTCACTATGTCAATCAAGTCCCTTAGCCTCAAGGCATATGTATCAATATTCTCGCTTTTAGTTGGCACAACAATATATTTGTCCTCTTTTCTGAAAGCATCATAGTAGTAGCTTGCCTTGACTGTCACAGGCTTGCCTGACAATCCCCATATTCCTTTTTGCATCTGCTCGTTTTTGGAGTACAGGGACACTATGCCTGCATTTAAGTAGCCATTTTCTTGCAGCTTTGACTGGAGCTTATTGAAAGAGTCCAGCGAGTACTCTGGCGAATTGTCTTTTGCAAATGAATGCCCGTGCAGAAATATTATTGGAAACGTTTTAGGGTCATTTTTGCATGAATCGTCCCTGCAGCACGGCCTGCACTCGCTGAAAATGCAGCAGATGGGGGGGTTGTCCGACAGGTTAGTGCCTATTTTTGAGATGATGTTATATGTCAAGTTTGCGCTTACAGGCTTGAAGTCAAAATCAGCAATTTTTGCAGCTGGCTCATCAAGCTTTTGGCATTTGCTTATGAGCTGTTGCGTTTCGCCAGAGGAATTTAGCTTTGACAATAAAAATAATGAAATGTTTATTGATTGATTGTAGCCTAATTCAATAATGCCTGTTTTATTTTTTGGCAGGATTGCTTCCGCAATCTTAACAATATCCGGGTTTGTTTTATTCTCCAGCCTTATTTTTTCAAGCGAGTCAAGATAAGAATTATTGATTTTCCTTATTTCGTTGTCATTGAAGTTTTTTGCCAATGCTAAGAATGCATTGTCTGAAGGGAAACTCAGGTTTTTATCAGCGATTATGTTCAATGTGTTATTTTTGATGTCTAAATATTCCTGATTCAAATTTCTCAAGGAATTGCAGTCCTGCCTTAAAGATAGGGAATTTGGATATTGCCCAGTGAATTGCCAGGTTTTTTCCATTGAACTTGCAACGGAAATGTTCTCTTTGCAGTCCTGCCTTAGGCTGCACAATAAGTCATTCTCAAACTTTAAAAGGTATTCGGACTCAAAGAAAAAAGCTGCTGCCTGCATTCCTGATTTTTCAATTATTAAATTTTGCTGGTTTGCAACAGTCTCAATTTCCCCGGCAATGCCGCTGTAATTTTCAAACGTGTTGTTTGTAATTGAAGACGAAGCTTTTCTGAAATTGCCTGCATTAATGGCAAAATCATCGGCTGTTTCATTGTCGCTGAGCAGATTTACAAAATAGGCTAATTCGTGCAGATTCCTGCTTAAAATATCTAATTTTAACAGCAATCCATTATGCAGCTCAACAATATTATTCATAGATTTATTCAGGCTTTCAATTGATTTCTTAATATTGTTCAGCTCTTCAAAATAACTCTCGCTAAACAGCTGGTTCAGCTTGATGTAATTCTCAACTGCCCAGATGCTTTTTAGGTTTTCTACGGATATTCTTACTTTGTCATATGCGTCATCAATATTGATTTTTTCCCTTGACAGGTCATTTAAATTCACCTTGTGCGCCAAATCAAAGTATTTCTGGTTTAGCTGCTGGTGCAGGATGTCTGCAGCGCTCAACATCTCCAGCAATTTTGTGACATTCTGCTTCAGGATTTTTTTAAGCTCTTTTTCAGTTTCTGTAAGGTCGTAGTTCACAGTCACCAATGAGGACCTTGACTTGTCAGTGCTTTTTGTAAGGCAGAAGAAGGATTGTATGCTGTGGCATTTAACGTCAAAGCTGTAAATGTCCTGTCCGGAGCCAAGTTTTTTGACGCTTAGCTCATAGCTTTTTTTGAAGTGCTGCTTGTTCTCGATTTCAAAGCTGCCTTCGTCAGTGACTTCATTCTTGCTCCTGTCATTACATATTCATATCTTTTCCAAAGCGACTTTTGCTCTGCCACCATTGTTTAATATTTTTAAGAGATTATAAAGTTTTTGGGATTTGCATAACATATGCGCGCTCTTGCATTCTTTGCCAATTGCGCAAGTTCTCACAGATTTCGTCCGAAAAGTTGAGTTCTCGCCCCCTGGAATTAATTGGAATAGACATTATCGTGATGATCATAGTCTTCAATTATTATATGTTTTCTATTTTCATCGACAGAAAATACAAGTACAAAACTCTTGTCGATATGGATTCTTTTAAGATGCTGCAATGGCTTTCTTAAATTCTTGTAATGCTGCGGATTTTGCCGGATTTCTTGAATTTTATTTTCTATTATGAGCAGCTGTTTAGGATTTCTTTTGGCTAGTTTGAAAAATGTTTTCTCAACACTTTTCCTTAATTCATAAGAATACATTTTAGCTTATGCCAAAATGTTTTTTGAAATTATCGACTTTTACAGCACGTTCCAGCTGCCTCTTCTTCATTTTTTCAATAAATTCAGGCTTAAGCTCTGGTTCTAGCACTTCTGTTCCATATTCAAGAATAACTTTTTCTATAGCTTTAGACTTGTCTCTGAGGTTATGCTTTGCTTTTACAATGTTAAGTATTTGATTAGCTTCGTCTGAAATATCTATCATAGCTTGTACCATATACATCACCTATACCCCCTATATACATAACGTATATATAAATGTTTTGCCAGAAAACTAGAAAAATACTATTTGCTTTTATTTCCTAATTAATGTGTGCAATTGCTGTTGGTTTCTTCAACCCTACAAAGTGGAGTCGAATTGCATCCGCAAAGTTCAAAAAAGACTTTCATCAACAAGGACAAAGTCCAATATAATAAAAGAATTATTAGCCCAAGAAGAATACCAACTGATGTTTTTAGTTTATTTATCTAACAGATTTGGGTGTAAATCCTAATGATAGACCTTCATAATTAGGAGTATGGTAGATAACTCCATTCCATGGACCATCACCCATATCTACAGTTATATCTCTCTGTAATCGTCCTTTATCTGCTAAATATTTTAGAACCCCATACACTCTCCAAGCTATTGAAGCTTGCATACCTAGAGACAAAGCTTTATCGATATCTGGCAAAGAAACTTTTTTTCCAGGTTCTGTCTCATTTATTTTAGCAAGATATTCTAATGATTTAAATGTTTCAACAGGTTCCCACACTCTTTGAACAGCGAAGTCACCTTCAAATATTGATAATCCGGGAGTATTCACATACTTTCGCAATTCTTTTAAAGCTTTCTGATTATTTACTAATCCTAGGAAATATGACACATCCGTTCTTTCTTCTAATGCCTTCTGAATGGGGGAGGTCATTTTATTATCAGAAAAAATGAAGTTGTATATAAATGTTTCTATCGTTTTCACTACATAGTCGTAAAATAATCATTTTCTGGGCTCTGTCAAAAAATTGCTGTTTAATGTTCATCAAAACTTTAAATTTTTTCCATATAGTAAAGAATATTAACCATTCTTAATTTGCCTATATCCAATCGAAATCTTTAAATATAAGTTCTTACCCTTTCCAGAAACTAATATACATTTTTGTATACTAATATAGATAAAAACGTAAATTTTGAACTAAGAACATAAAGAACGTTGGGGCATTAGATTTAGCTGTCTACTGCCCTGAAAAAGAGCGTGTTAAATTGGCAACTGAACTTATCAGCTTAGGAATACTTTTCTTATGCGCTATAATAGGCGGCATAATAGCAACAAGATTCAAGCAGCCTGCTGTATTTGGCTTGCTGCTAGTCGGCGCAGTCATAGGCCCAAATTCGCTAAATCTTGTAAAAGACGCTAATATGATAAGGATGATGGCAGACTTTGGCGCAATACTCCTTCTTTTCATAATAGGGCTTGAATTTGACGTTTCAAAACTAATGAAGTTAGGCGCAAGATCAATCCTGATAGGGCTTTTGAAATTTGCAATAGTGCTGTTTTTCGGCTACGAGACAACATTGCTTCTCGGCTTCAGCTCAAAGGTTGCATTATTTGTTGGGGTTATCCTCTCTTTCAGCAGCACAGTTGTCGTCATCAAGGTTCTTGAGCAGAAGGAGATGTTCAGCAGAAGGGAAGTGCCTTTGCTCATTGCTGTGCTTATCATAGAGGATGTGATTGCTGTACTGGCTCTTACATTTTTCTCAGGAGTAAAAGGCTCAAGCCTTAGCTTGGTATCCACATTCGAGCATATTGTTTTCTCAATAGCAATACTTGTATTTGCATATCTGGTAATGATGAAAATCTTAAGGTACGGAATAA
>JACPMS010000024.1 GCA_016185875.1 Candidatus Woesearchaeota archaeon
AAGGCTGTTTTTATTATGTAGCCCCTGTTCCTTATATCCTTGTAGACGCAGTACCTCACCCAGAAATTTGGCTCGATTTTCTGCGCCTTTTTAAGAAAGCTTTCAAAATCTATCTCGTTGTTTCTTGAGTCATAGACAATGCTTTTCTTCTTTTCAAGCAAATAAAGCGCTTCTATGAGGGAAAGCTGGACTCTGCCGTCATCCAGCAGCTCTCCAAACCTGCTTTGGTTATAGAGCTCTCTAGCATTGTCTGAGCTTTCTGTAAGCGCCCTTTCGTTGGAAAAGTACGCTTTGACAGGCTCTCTGTGTTCCTTGATTTTTTCTTCCTTTATTTCCTTCTTAGGAAGCACTTCTTCAGCGTCTTCCTTTTTCTTAGTCATCATAGTTATTATTATTTTATGCTGGTAAGTTGATTGGTTTAAAAAGCTTTTTAAAGAGTTTTATCGTACAATACTATATGCAAATTACATTTCTTGGAACTAGTTCGATGGTTCCAACAAAGGAAAGAAATCAAATAGCAGTTTTTCTTAGCTACGGCTCTGATGGCATTTTGTTTGATTGCGGCGAAGGCACTCAAAGGCAGTTCAAGATAGCTGGAATAAGCCTGACAAAAGTTACTAAAATCCTCATAAGCCATTGGCACGGCGACCATGTGCTTGGATTGCCCGGCTTGATACAAACCCTAAGCTCAATGGACTACAGCAGCAAGCTGGAGATTTATGGGCCTGTTGGAACAAAAAAAAGAATGGAAAAAATGTTTGAGGCGTTTGTTTTTGATAAAAGACTAGATTTTGTCGTAAAGGAAGCCAAAAGCGGCATTTTTTTTGAAAATAATGATTTCCAATTGGAGGCATATCAATTGGAGCATGGCATAGAAACTCTTGGCTACAGGTTTGTTGAAAAAGATAAAAGGAAGATTGACATGAAAAAAGTCAAAAAATTTGATATCCCAATAGGCCCTTTGCTTGGCAAACTGCAGCAAGGCATCACAATAGAGCATAATGGCAAAAAAATAGTGCCAGATGATGTCACTTATGTTGAAGATGGGAAAAAACTTTCTTACATCACAGATACGGTCTTGTGCGACGCATGCCACAAAATTGCTGAAGATGCTGATTTGTTGATTTGCGAAGCCACATACTCTTCAAAATTAGTGGGTAAAAGCGAGGAATACGGACATATGACGGCAAAGCAGGCTGCGCAGTTGGCAAACAAGTCAAATGCAAAGCAGCTTGTCCTGATACATTTCAGCGCAAGGTATAAAAACACTCAGGAGCTTGAGGAAGACGCAAGAAACATTTTTGACAATGTAATCTGCGCAAAAGACTTCATGAAGATTGAATTATAAAAAATGAGCAACAAGGGCAAGGGTTCCAAAGCTGAAAGGGAATTGCTGCATATATTCTGGTCTAGAAAATGGGCAGCTCTGAGATCTGCTGGCTCCGGCTCAATGAAATACCCAGGACCTGATTTGATTGCGAGCAATAAAGTAAGGACGCTGGCGATTGAGTGCAAATCAACAAAAAAAGATAAGAAATACCTTGATAAGCATGATATCCTGCAACTCAAGGAATTCTGCGATATATTTGGAGCAGAGCCGTGGTTTGCTGTGAGGTTTTCCAGGATGAACTGGCTCTTTTTAAGCATTGAGGACATAGAAAAGACAGAAAACGGCTATGTTATTGATGCAAAAGTTGCAGAGAGAAAAGGCTTACTGATTGATGAATTAATAAAGTGAAAATCAGCGCCTTTTGACTGCTCTTTCAATCTTTATCTCTTCCCTGACAATCTTGTCAACAACCCTTTCTACATGCATCTCTATCCTTGCAATCCTGCGCTCCATCAAAACAAGAATCCTCAAAGAATAAACTATAGCCGCTAAAGTTCCTACGATGATAGCAAGTGTTATCTCCTGAACTCCAAAAACCATCCTCTCACCTCAATTTTTGATTTATATGCTGTTTACTTGGTTATTTATATAGTTTTCGAAAGTTAAGGCTTAACAATATCAACCTTCTTTTCAGCTTTGCCTTTATTGTTTCTGTTTATCAGCCATGCTTTTCTTGTAGTGTACTGCGCCGGATTCTTAATCTTTGAGCAGAAATTGTCAGGCTTGCAAATTGCTAAATCAGTGTAATAATTTTGCTGATTTACTAGCGGAATATTGGCTTCTCTTTTTGGGCAGTTTGGCGGCAGTATCCTTTTCAGCATCTGCTTGTGATACCTCAACTGCCCAAGAAGATAAACTTCTCTTAAAGGCTCTTTGTTTTTTGAATTCCATTCCTTAAGCCTTTTCTCTATTACGCCATATTCCCAACCGATTGATGTGAAGTAATTAACCAGTATAAACAAAGCTCTTTTCCTTCCGTCTTCCAAGCCGTTCAGAATCAGCTTGATGCACGGTGGAAACAGCTCTTCAGGCAGTGCATTTTGAGGAGTTTCAAACTTCTTTTCCTCTTTTAAGCTAAAATCTTCTTGCTTAATGCCAAAATCTGATGCTTCCATCAGCAGCTGCTTTGCTTCATTGCCTTCAACATTTGTTTTGCCAAGAAACCTGTGCTTGCTTATTCTTACATTTTTTGGAATTGCAAATTCTTTCCTAAAAAGCAGTACTTTTTCAGGATTTAACGGTGTTGAAACCAAGCCTGATTTTTCATGCAAAGAATAAGGCATTCTGTACAAATGCCTTGAGGAGATCAGCAAAGTGTCTATATTCAAAAACGGCTCTGCATTCAATGCTCTTGTTTTATTGCTGTAATATGTTATTTCACCTGCCTTTTTGCCTGTTTTTTCTATGATGGCATTAAAATTATTTTTTTCCAATTCCATGATATTTTCTCCGAGAGGCTTCTTGATCATCTCTTTTATGTAGAGCGCTATCTTCCTTGGCGCATCAGGAAACATTTTTTTTGTTTCCTCATTTTTTATCTTGTCTGGGAACGCCTCGAAAGGCACACCAATATGAAATCCCTTGTTGCCGGAAAATTTGCACGAAACGGATCTTATGTTATAGAATTTCAATGCCTTGATGACCAAGTCAGCTGCAATTTTGGAGTACTCAAAAAATCCGCAGTCTATGTCAAGCACCAAGTCCCATCCAACTCTTAGGTTATCCAGCTCATGCTTTCTCATCGAGGTATCCAACTGCAGTGGATTTCTCCAAAGCTCTTCAGAGGCATGGAAAGAAGTTGCGCCTTGCCTTGCAAGCTCCAGAATATCGCTTTGGTGCCTTAGAACATCCGGTCTTTTTGAAAAATTATCGTTAAACTTTGCAGCAACCTCCCTGTCCTCAGAATTGGCAATAATCTCTTCTTGGATATCATTCCTTTTGTAATGGTTTAATGAGACGTTGATAGGAATCATAAATTTAGAAATGTTTTTAGTTATTTAAGGTTTTTGATGCTTAATTTAATCAAAAACATTTAAAAACTTTGAATCAATAAAATAAAAAATAATGAATAAAAATTTGGATGAATTAGAATATCAAATTGAGAAATTAAAACATTCATCCACATTAATCATTGTAGAAGGCAAAAAGGACAAAATAGCATTGCAAAAATTAGGGTTAAGCAACATAATGGAACTGAATAAAAAGCCTTTATTCCATATTGTCGAGGAAATTGCAAATTCTAATGATGAATGTGTGATATTGACTGATTTGGACAGGGAAGGCAAGCAGCTCTATTCTGTATTGAATTCAAACCTTCAAAAAAATGGCGTCAAGGTCAACAACAAGTTCAGGGAATTCTTGTTCAGGCACACAAAGCTAAGGCAAATAGAAGGCATGACAACATATTTAGAATCTCTCTAATCTTTTTATCCTTTCATTTATATCAGGATGAGTGGAAAACAGATTATTTATTCTTCCCCTGAAAGTCCTCAATGGGTTTTCAATGAACAAATGCGCAGTTGCCTTGTTTGCCGCCTCAACCAATGGCTCCTTGTCGTCTCTTATTTTTTTTAATGCATTGGCCAATCCTTCGGGGTTTCTTGAAAGCAAAGCGCCATCAGCATCAGCAAGAAATTCCCTCTGCCTGCTTACAGCAAGCTTAATCAGTTGGGCTATTAAAGGGGCTAGAATTGCCAGAATAAACCCAATCAATATGACTATTAAGCCAATGATGCCTCCAATTTTTCTGTCTTCCCTTCCTCTTCCGTAAATAAAGCTTCTCAAAAAGAAATCGCTGAGCAAAGCTATAACACCAACAAGAATAACCACAAACATCATCATTCTGATGTCATAATTCCTCACATGAGATAATTCATGGGCTATCACTCCTTCCAACTCGTCTCTTTTAAGCCTTTTGATAGCGCCTGTTGTGACAGCCACAGAAGAGTGCTTTAGGTCCCTGCCTGTTGCAAAGGCATTTATTGCGCTGTCATCAATTACATAAACCTTTGGTGCTGGAATTCCAGCTGCAATTGCCAAGCCCTCAACTGTGTTTACAAGATAAGGATATTTTTTCCTGTCAGCAGAAACAGCATTGCTCATCCTCAATATCATCCTGTCTCCTGAATAGAGGCTTACCAAAGCCATGATTGTTGCAAAAATAATTGCAAACGCCAAGCCGATAAAGGCATCTCCAAAATAAAGCCCAAAAGCATATCCCAAGAATCCGATGATAATAAAGAAAATGCTGATTAGCAATATTGATTTCCTTTTGTTTGAAGAAATATTCTCGTATAAACCCATCTTTAAAATTCTACTTTGACAGGCTTTTTCTCTGGCTCAGCAGATTTGAAAAATTCTTTTTCCTTGAAGTTAAGCATTCCTGCAATTATTCTGCTTGGGAACTGCTGTATCTTGTTATTTAAGGCCATGACATTGTCGTTGTAGAATTGCCTTGAATAAGCAATCTTGCTTTCTGTTCCTGCCAGCTCTTCCTGGAGCATTTTAAAGTTTTCAGACGCTTGCAATTTGGGATACCTTTCAGAAACTGCAAAAATTGTCTTTAAGGCATTGCTTACAGCATCGCTTGCCTTTGATTTATCACTCATTGACCCAGAGACAAGCTTTGACCTCATTTTTGTTACTTCTGTAAGAACACCCTTTTCATGCTTCATATAGCCTTTGACAGTGTTCACTAAATTGGGAATTAAGTCATATCTTCTCTTCAATTGGACATCTATCTGGCTCCAAGCATTGTTAACCCTGTTTCTGAGAATTATCAAGCTGTTGAATGTGAAAACTATGTACAAGATAATCAATGCTAATATTCCAATAATAACCCATAAAATCACATCAACCATAAAACCACTTCAAAAATAGTTTTTTATGGATTTATAAATGTTTGCCATTAAGTTTTTAAATTGCAAAAGCCTACATTTTTACTATGGCAATCAAAAATCAGCTCAAAACAGCAGTATTGCTTGCGTTGCTTACAGCTTTGCTTTTGTGGATAGGCAGCTTGTTTGGTAGAAAAGGCTTGATTTTTGCAGCAATATTTGTAGGCTTGATGAACTTTGGCTCTTACTGGTTTTCTGACAAGATTGTGCTTTGGATGTACAGGGCTAAGGAAGCTAAGCAAAGTGAGTATCCCAAATTGTACAGGATTATTAAGGATGTTGCAAAGCTAAGTGGCTTGCCAATGCCTAAGGTTTATATTATACCTAGTGAGCAAAGCAATGCCTTTGCCACAGGTCGCAATAAAAACCATGCAGCTGTAGCTTGTACGGAAGGCATATTAAAATTAATGACTGAAGAAGAACTTAAAGGCGTAATTGCACATGAATTTTCTCACATCCAGAACAGAGATATCTTAATATCCACTATAGCAGGAACCATAGCAGGAGTCATATCGTATATAGGAGTTATGGCAAGATGGTCAGCAATATTTGGAGGTAGCAGAGATGATGATAGAGGCGGTAATTTAATCAGCTTATTAATTTTAGGCATAATCACCCCTTTGGTTGCAACATTGATTCAGCTAGCAATCTCAAGAAGCAGAGAGTACTTAGCTGATGATACAGGCGCAAGAATAGTAAAAAATCCTAATGCTCTTGCTTCGGCTTTAGAAAAGCTTGAAGAGGATGGAAAAAGACATCCTATGAGGTTTGGTAGTCCTTCAACTGCTCACCTCTTTATTTCTAATCCTTTCAGATCAGGTATGTTTATTACCTTGTTTCAAACTCATCCACCACTTGCTGAACGAGTAAAAAGACTCAGGAATATGAAAATTTAAACTTCTTCTACCACTGGACATGCTCACGTCATATTTATAAACTAATTCTACTCATTTTTCGATAATTTAATCATTTTAATCTCTTAAATACTATCTCAACTCTGCCAAATTAAGTCTTTCGCTTATCAGCGAAACCCTTTTACGCAGTTTCGACTTAAAAAAGAGTGTGATTTAAAATGATTTCAAATATTAATAATCAAAAAATTGAGATTATAGAATTTCATATAAATCAGTTTCCATCTGATAGGGTACACATATATTTAGATGAAGATTTTCATAAGAAAGTATTTTCAAAAATAAGACAATACAAATTTAAACAGTTTAATAAGTTATTTTTTGAGAATAAATTAAATTGGTCAACTTTTAAATTATGGAAAAGGAGGGGAACCGATTTAAAAATTAGAATTAAAAATCATTTTATTCCTTTATGGTTTATACTTAAATTATCAGAGATATTTCCTGAATTTTCTATTGAAGAATTTGAAAAGAATATTTTTGCTATGAAAGGTCCAAGTTCTTCAAGTATAATTTATAATCCTAATCTACCATTACGCGAAGACGGCAGATTATTGAAGATAATTGCACATTTTTTAGGCGATGGGCATGTAGATGGAGCTTTTGGTAGCAATTTATCTAAAGGAAAATCACATTCGGAATACAGAAATTATAACCCGATTATGTTAGACAGTTTTGAAAAAGATTTACAAACTTTTGGTCAGGTTAAAATTTCTAAAGACTATAGACATGGACATATTATTGTCCCTAATCTTATTGGTTATATTCTTGAACATATATACAAAATAAAGTTTGACTGTCACAATTCTAGAGTCCCTGAAACATTATTCTTGTTACCAAGAGAATTAATTGCGTCTTTCTTAAGAGCTTTTTGCGATGATGAAGGTCATGTTTATGATAGCAGTGTCGAATATTATTCAACTAATAAAGAACTGCTACAAGATACCCTTAGATTAATGAATATGGGATTTCCTGAGATAGAAACATCTAAAGTCAAAACTAATTCCAGTAGAAAAAAATACAAGCACAGCATGAAGTACTATTTTACGATATATAATAACTCTCAAAAAGAATATCTTAATTTAATAGGTTTTGACCATCAACAAAAAAGAGAAGATTTGATTTTTAATATAACTAGAAAAGGGTTACGCAATAAAAATCCTAAAGGGAAAATACTAGAGTTATTGAAAAATGATATTCTTACAGCAAAGCAAATTTCAAGAATGATGGGTATAAGGCATTCTTCTGTTTTGGAACATTTAAGTGAATTGAAAAAGTTAGGTAAAGTAAAGATAGTAAAAAAGGAACATTGGACTAATTTTTGGGCAATAAAATTCTAATCCTTTTTACTTTTCTTCTTGTGCATCTCCTCTAATTCATCCAGAATTTCTTTTGTGCTTCTATCCCTGTGCTTGTAGCTTTCATCGTCGTCATTTTTTGGTTTTATTTTTCTTTCTTTTGTCAACTTAGATTTCTTTAGCTCTTCTTTTTCTGATTTTTTCTCTGGTTTTTGTTCAGATGTTTTGCTTTGCCTCTTTAATTTCCAAGTGTAAAATTTTCCAATAATGTCAATGCTCAAAAATAAAATTCCCAATACAATAATAAAGCTTGTGTAGGTTCTTAAAATAAGGAGCAGAACAACGCTTAT
>JACPMS010000019.1 GCA_016185875.1 Candidatus Woesearchaeota archaeon
CTTCTATTCCAGTTTGTTTTTCTTGATTTTGCTGTTTGCAGCCGATAAAAAAAATTAATAGCAAAGCATAAAATAAAAAATATATTGGCTTCATTTCTTTTTAATTTTATAAATTTTTCGCTAACTCCTCTGCTGCTTTTTTAATATCCTTTGCTTCGTAAATTGCCCTTCCAATTATTGCATGCCAACTGTCCAATTTTTTTGCCAAATCGCTTATGTTGCCGCCTTGCGCAATTAAGCCAGGAGAATAAAAAACAGGATTTTTGATTTTATTTTTGATTATATTCGCATATTCCAATGCTTTTTCAGGCTTATTCCCGGGAATTACAAAATCCGTTACACCCATGGAGGCAGCTATTCCGTAAATTCTCCTTGGCGCATTGTCGTCAATAAAGCCTCCTGCCTCTTTAAGGAATGCTTGATGCGTCATCTCTCCGCCAATGATGACATTCATCTTGGATTGCTGAGCGGATTTTATCCACGCAGCTTCTGTCTCTGGACCTGCTTGGGGAAACAAAATGACAGCATCAGCCAACTTGCAGGCTTCCATAAACTTTGCGCCCATTTCAGGAATGTCAGTTCCAGCCTTCTGGTGGTCATAAATTATCGGCAGTTTTGTATATTTTCTGATTGTCCTGATAACCCTTTCCATTCCAAAGGGAATAACAAGCTCAAAGCCGATTTTATATGCGCCAATGCCTTTGACAGAACAAGTTGATTTGACTAATTTGCTCAATTTCTCCAGGCTGTCAACATCGCAGCTGGGAATTATCGATTTTTTAAGTTTAATGATTGGCATTTTTATATTGATTTTTGTTGTGTTTTTTGTTTATTGGAATTTTATATAATTAAAATATCAACTTCTCAAACAGCAACCCAGCCTTCTGGATTTTTCTTCCAGTCCATTATATGAGTTAGCTGCTCTTTTGAAATATACTTTTTTTTCAGTGCAGTTTTTACAAAGCTTGTGAAGTCTGTTAACGTTAACAATTTTACATTAGCGCTTTCAAAATTATTGTCTGATTTTTCAAGCTCATAAGTGAAGATTGCAATGCAATATTCAACAACACCATTTTTTTCACGAACAGCATTTATTGTATTAATGGAGCTGTTTCCAGTGCTTACCAAGTCCTCAACAACAATGTAGCTTTTGTCTTCTTCAATTTTTCCCTCAACAAGATTTTCCCTGCCATGGTCCTTGGACTCGCTTCTCACATAAGCCATCGGCTTCTTCAGCTTTTGCGAGAGCCATGCTGCCCATGGAATTCCAGCTGTTGCAGTCCCTGCAAGCCCGTCAAACTTAATCTTGTTTTTCCTTATCATTTTTATAAAAGAATTAACTATAAACTCCCTTTCCCTGGGATAGCTCATCAATAACCTGTTGTCTGTGTAAATCGGAGCCAAAATTCCGGATGCCCACCTGAAAGGCGGCTTTGTCCTTAATATCACTGCATCAAGATTGAGCAGTGTCTCAGCGATTTTATCTGCCATATTGAACTTCCCCTGCTTTTATGTCAAAAATCTCGCCATTATCATAAACTATATTTCCATTGACAATAGTTGTTACAGGCCAGCCTTTTAATATTTTGCCTTCAAATGGAGACCACTTGCATTTTGTCAGTAAATCCTCATTTCTCACAGCCTGCCTTTTGTCAAGGTCGACAATAATCAAGTCAGCATCAAAGCCTTCTTTCAAAAACCCCTTATTTTTTATCTTGAAAATCTTGGCTGGATTTTCGCAGCAAAGCCTAACTATTTCAGTCAATGTTATTTTATTGCTGTTGAATGCGTCAAGCAGCAAGGGAAGCATAGTTTCAACTCCAGGCACGCCAAACGGGTAATTTGCCATTTCTTTCTCCTCCTTCAGGTGGGGCGCATGGTCTGTTGCAATAATATCAACCTCTCTGTTTTTAATGCCTTCCCACAATGCCTTTTGATCCTGCTCTGTCTTCAGCCTTGGGTTCATCTCTGCAAAGGCTCCAAGCACCTGGATATCTTTTTTATTCATGAACAGGTGTTGAGGAGTAACTTCAGCAGTGATTTGCCTGCTTAATTTGTTTTGTTTGGCATATTTTAACTCTTGCGCAGAGCTTACATGAGCAACATGAAGCCTGTTTTTTATCTTGTTTTTTATCATGACATTAATCGCATTCTGCACGTTATAGTCCTCTGCATGAACAATTGTGATTTTTGACATCCTGAATATGTCGCAGATTGCTTCAAGATCATCGACTTTCAAGCCTCCTGTTGTCTCGTCCATATACAATTTCACTGCTGCAACATTTTTTGCTTTCTTTATGTCAGCTAGGTTATTGGTCGTGGCTCCAAAAACCAATCCAAAGTTTACAATGCTTTTTGCCGCAAGCTTTCTTTTTTCATCAAGAGCAGCAAGAGTTGTGGTTGGCGGCAGGGTGTTGGGCATGTCAAAAATTGTTGTAATGCCGCCTTTTGCAGCAGCCATGGAGCCAGTCATGAAATCCTCCTTATGCGTCAATCCCGGCTCCCTAAAATGAACATGGCAGTCAATCAATCCTGGCAGAACAAAATTGTTTTTTGCATCGATTACTGAGTCTGCTTTTGGCTCTTTATTGGTTACTTTTGCAATCCTGCCTTTTCTTATCAGGATATTCTTGGCATATACCTTGTCTTTTATCAATACCCTGCAGTTTTTTATTAAGAGTGACATTTTAGTTTTTTTCTATTTCCTCAATCTCTTTTAATTTTGTATTGTTTAAGCTGCAATGAAGTTCACCAGTTGATTGCTTGTTTATTAATATTCCTTTGCCAAATAAATCTTTAATTGCAAAATCGACAATTTTTTCCCCTCTTAGATGCTTTGGAACGCAATTTCTTAGATGGATAGTTTCTGTATGTGCTCCGCCATATTTCTTTTTGTTCTTAAGCATTCTTACCATTTTCTTTTGTATGTCTTGAACCTCTTTTTTATCTAGTTTTATCATTAGCCTAAACTTTAATATTATATATTTAAAACTTCTTAAATATATTACAAATTTGTATGATTAATGTTGCAAAATAGAAACATTTATATAGCAGCTGTATTTTATTCTTGATATGAAATTCCAAGACGAACCAACAATATTCAGGGAATTATTTGGAGACACGCCAAAAGTAAGGGTTTTGGAGTACTTATTGGAAGGAAGGGAGCTTGACCATTCTATTGGTGACATAGCTGAAGGAGCCGGAATAAACAGGGTAACTTTGTTCAGATTATGGAATCAGATTGAGAAATCAAAATTAGTTGCGCATACAAGAAATATTGGAAATGCAAAGCTGTTTAAGCTGAATATGAAAAATCCTTATGTAAAAAGTTTAGCCGAGTTATTTGATAAAATAATAAGCGAGGAGTTTAAAAAAGAAAGTGTGGAGAATGAATTAAAACACTAGTTATATTTGATAATTTTTGGGCTACATAAACGAAACAGAAGGGCGAGAAACCTATTTAAAAAGCAAAAGATTTATACATTCAGTTGCTATTTTTGATATATAAGGGGTGAGAAGACTAAAAAATCAAAAAACATATATATACCTATAGATATAATGTACCCTTGGAGGTAAAAATGCAATACCAAACAATAAGAGGGGAAATTGAAGAATTCAGAAAAGCAAAACAGATTTTTGACGCATTTAAAGCAATTAAGAAAGATTTGGGGTTGCCTGATAGTATGTTAATCGATGTTCAGGAAATGAGGATTAAATTACAGAAGATTAATGCAATAAAATAAAAATGGATTCAAAAAAAATAGTTACTAAATTACCTGATGATATATTCTCTGAAATCCAGTCTAAATTAAAGAAAATTGAAGAAAAAAGGAAATCAAAAATTATTTTTTCTATTGGTGGATACTCAGTATCTATGATGATGTCCTTGCATTTCCATAGAATTATTAGAAAAATTGGCGAAACTGAGGTTCTTGAATTAGTCTTAGATTCAGGAGGTGGTCAAATAGACTCTGCTTCAAAGATTGTAAACATATTTAGAGAATATTGCAAAACATTCAATGTAATTGTACCTTTTTTTGCTAAAAGTGCGGCTACATATATAGCGGTAAGCGCGGACAATTTAATATTGTGTAAAGCTGGTGAACTTGGTCCAGTCGACCCGCAAGTTAAACATCCTGCTTTAGATACTTTTTTCCCTGCCTCATCAATAAAAGACGCATTGGAGTTTATTGAATCCACTAAAGACCCTTACATTAAATTGACAATGGCTGATAAATTAGACCCTTTTTTAATAGGTGCTTATCGGTCAGCTATGAGGGAATCAAGGCAATATTTAGAAGAAATTCCACACATTAAAAAAGCCGATAATATGAGGGAAATTGTTTTTGCTCTTACTGATAAATACATTGACCATGGTTATCCTATAAATAAACCGATATGTAAAGAGTTAAAACTAAAAAACTATAGTGAAGAAGGTCTGGATAAAGATACAGAAAATAAAATTTATGATATTCATGATATGTTAATTAACGAAATTAGAGAAAATAATTATGACTTAATCCTAATTTCTTCGCAAGATAAGGTTATAATTGGCGGTCCCAAAAAAGTTATTGATATTCCAAAAGACTTGCAGACTACTTTCCCTAAATGAAAAAATTCTCACCCCTTACTATTTTACGACTAACGGTTTTCTCGCCTTTATACTGGTTCTTGATGTTTCGCAATCGCTCATTAAATTGAACTTTAGCCCAAAAAATTACTTTTCGGAACGAAATTTTCCAGAACTTACATAACGTAAGAAGCAACTAACACAGTTATATATACCACTAATATAGCAAATGACACAAATTTTTATACATATAAAATGTCATTTGCTTATTACGAGCAGACAACTATTGTATAATTGTTTTTGTCTGCGAGTATACAATTTTAATCATGCATTCACACTATGATACTCCTTTATTGTAACCTTCTTTCCGCTCTTTAGTCTTGCGAATTTTCCAAACTCTGACAGCTTGCTTATTTGCCTTGAATTGAAGATTGGGCCGTCAATGCACAATATCCTGTCATTTATCATGCATTTTCCGCAAATGCCGAATCCGCATGACATGTACCTTTCAAGAGATGCCTCGCACTCAATTCTGTGTTTATTGCATATCTCCAAAACGTTTTTAATCATTATCTCAGGGCCGCAAACATAAACTATTCTTATTGTTTTATTTTTTAACAAAACTTCATCTAATGCAGCTGTTGTAAAGCCTTTTCTTCCATAACTTCCATCATCAGTTGTCACAATCATGTTCTTATTTTTGTACCTTTTTCGGTAAATCAGATGCTCTTTGCTTCTTGCGCCATTGATAACAACGGGATTTTTTAAAGCATCAATCAAAGCAGACACAGAAGCCATGCCAACTCCCCCTCCAACAACACAAGCGTTTTGCTTCAGGCTGAAAGAGTTGCCGTATGGGCCTCTGATGCCTACCTTGTCACCTTTTTTGAGCATGTTCAAGGCTTTTGTGAAATTTCCGATTGCAGAGCTTGTGAAAGCAAACTCATTTTTTTTCCAGTAAGAAACAGCCATCGGCTTTTCATCAACGCCAGGAAGCCAAACCATAACGAATTGTCCGGGCTTGCAGTTAATATAATTTTTAAAGAAAAATGATTTAATGCCTCTTGCTTCCTGAACTACCCTACCTATTTCCATCATTTTGGGGATGTCTGTTTTGCAGAGTTCAGTTTTTGACGAATTGTTTTTTGGTTGCATATTCTATTCCTTTCCAAAAGCACGCTAATGCATCCTTGCATTTTCCACAAGCATTCATTACCGGGGCATTATATTTCATAACACAGGGAACTTCATTATTATATCCCCTGACTTTTGTATCCTCATGATGTGTATTCAGGCCCAGCATGTGAAGCACCTCATGCTTGGCTCTGCGCCTTAAAAAGTTACAAGGGTATTTTTTGAATGCATCAAAGGAAAAAATTGTAATGCCTTCAGAAACATAAGTCAATGCTTCCCCATCTTTGATTACTGCAGATGGCGATTTAATTGGATTGTTGAAAATAAAAACATTCGCTTGCTCTTTATGATTTTTTTTCCTTTTTTCAATGGCCATCTTTAATAATTTCTTGCTGTTTATTTTTTCATCCGTTAAATTTAGGATATCTTTGACGCTATTGCCATCTCCAAATGTAACTTTAAAATGAAGTCTTGCTGATTTTATAGCGTCTTCCATTCCAAATTTCATACACTTGACGTCCTCTTTTTTCAAATTGCTGAAATTAAAAATGCAAATTTCTTTTTTGTTTACCCATTTTCTGAAATGCCTGTTTTTGATGTATGAACTATGAGTATTAAAGCAATAATTTTTCCATTCCTTAATGGAATTAAAGCTGGTTATCAATCGTGCGCACATCCTCTTATCTCTTTCAAACTCTTCACTTTATTCTTCCTCATCCATGCTTCCATTTCATCACATACTTTCTTGAAAATACCAATTCCGCGATAATAAATTCCGCTTCCAATCCCTACACAAGTTGAGCCAGCCATTATCATCTCAAGAGCGTCTTTGCCATATGTAACTCCGCCAGTTCCTATTATCGGTATTTTCACTGTTTCATAGATTTCATAAACGCACCTTAAAGCAATCGGCTTGAGCGCAGGCCCTGACAAGCCGCCAATTTTGTTTGCAAGTACCGGCTTGCGGGCATCAACATCAATAGCCATGGCAGTGGCTGTGTTTATTGCAGTAATTGCATCAGCCCCAGCTTTTTCAGCAGCGTGCGCTATTTCCTTTATGTCATAGACATTCGGGCTAAGCTTAATGCTGACCGGAATCCTGCCTGCATTTTTCTTCACAACCTTGGTAACTTCTGCAGTCAACTGAGTGTCTGCATAATATGGCTTGCCATAATCTAAGTGAGGGCATGAAATATCAACTTCAATCATTGACGGCTTAAGCGAAGCCATTTTTTTAGCAACAATTCCAAACTGCTTAATCCTGTAGCCGTAAATGCTCCCGATAACCGGCACACTTAAGTTATCGAGCCTCTGAAATTCTTTAACTGCAGAATCAATTCCCTGCCCAGGCAGTCCAACAGCATTTAGAAAAGCGCCATCATCAGAAAACATTGCTGGGTTTGCATTCCCAAGCCTTTCTTCATGGCACAAGGATTTAAGAGTGACGGCACCAGCTCCGCTCTTGCCAATCCTGCCAATGCTTTCTTTTGTCACGCCAAGAATTCCTGAAGCGAGAATTGTGGGGTTTTTTAACTTTATATTGCATAGCTTTGTTTGCAGCATCTTGTTTAATGATAAAAATTAATAATATCTTTATTATATTATTTCGATATCTTCCTTGCCCATGCTTCTCTCGCAGTAGTGGCACTTGATTTTTAGGGGTTCTTTCTTGAAAACGTAAAATTTTGTCGGAATTTTCTCATTGTTTGTCACGCACACTGGGTTGGAGCACTTCACTACATTGTCTATGATGTCTGGAGTTTTCACCTTTATTTTTTCCTTTACATCATAATTTTTTATTATGTTTACAGTGGCGTCAGGGGCGACAATTGCTATTTTGTTGACTTCCTCTTGAGTGAGGCTTTTGCCGCCAACTTTCACAATGCCTTTTTTTCCAATGCTCTTGCTCTGCAGGTTGGTTGCTATTGAAACTATTCCACTGTGGTTTTCAAGATTAAGAATTTCAACAACCTTGAATGTGGCGTCTGTCGGGATATGGTCAATGACCGTCCCCTCATCTATAGCACTTATTTTCAGCTCCTTCTTTGCATCCTCTTTGGAAGCGCTTGGAAATGTTTTCCTGCCTCTTATTTTCTTCCCGCTTTTCCCGGATTTTCTTATTTTTCTGTTTTTTGCCTTTCTTTTTGCCATTCCATTTCACTTTCCCCAGGATTAAGGCAAGCAACGCCTTCCTTACAGGGTTGGAAGGGGATGCATTATCTTCAAGTCCTTTTTGACATGGTGTAAAAACGACTCGTCAATTCTGTAGACGCCCTTGAATTTCTCGTACTCCAGAGGATCAGGGAATCTTTCCTTTTGTATTCTGGTCACATAAATTACATCAAGCTCCTTGCTGAATCTTGTCAAATCACTTGTTTTGTAGTACTTTATCTTTTTTTGGTAAAGCCCGTCAAGATAATTTTCCGGAATCTGAAGCTCGTCAGGCGCTATAAAGTAAAAAGTCGGATTAAAATGCGATAAGGCAATCACAAGCGAATGGACTGTCCTGCCGTATTTTAAGTCTCCAACAAAACCTATGTGAAGGCTTTCAAGCCTGCCTTTTGTCCTTTGTATTGTGTACAGGTCAAGCATTGTTTGGGTTGGATGCTGGTTTGAGCCATCGCCTCCGTTTATAACAGGCACAGAGGCTGCTTCTGCAGCCAGCCTTGCAGAGCCTTCCAATGGGTGCCTCATTGCAATGACATCAGAGTACTGCTCTGTCATTTTTATCGTGTCCCACAGGGATTCACCTTTCTGCACAGATGTTACGCTTGCTGTTGAGAATCCTATAACTTGGCCTCCTAGCTGCTCCATGGCTGATGTAAAGCTAAGCCTTGTCCTTGTCGAAGGCTCAAAGAACAAAGTAGCTAGGATTTTTCCCTTGAGCATGTTAGCCTTTGGCTTATTGTGCATCTGGCTTACAATCTTGAGAATGTGCAAAAGCTCTTCCTTTGAGAAATCGTTGATTGAGATGATGTCCCTGTTTTTGAACTCCATATCAAAAAAATTATGGATAATGCGTAGTATATAAATATTATGATTGCAGTATAGTAAAATGGTCAGAAATGGCTGTTTCTGAGAAAAAGCGATATCTATAGGCAAATCTCAGGAATGTTATTTTTGTATATAAATATTTGCACGTACTTTTTCATTTTGTCCATTCGTTTAATATAACTACAGTCTCAGTATCCGCTATCGCCTCAATAGGTCTAACATCCTTAATCAAGAAGTTATCCAATTCAGCAACATCCTTGCAAGCTACTTCAATAACAAAATCGGATTTGCCCATTAATCTTTTTATGTTCAGAACAAGGTGGTGCTTAATAAACCTATTTTCTATTTCTCCGACTTTGCCATATGTTTTTTTTGCCAAATTTTTGTCTACTTTAACAAAAATCAATGCTTTAGTACTCCTACCTATTTTTCTCAAGTCTATATCAACGGTATATCTCTCGATTACTACTTCTTTCCTTAGTTTCTTAATTCTGTTTAACACTGTAGTTTGTGGGATTAATGTTCTTTTAGCTATCTTATATGTTGATAAACTAGCATCTTGTTTTAGTAATTCTAAGATAGTTTGGTCTTTTTTATCTATCATATGAATTAAACAAGCCATTTTATATATAAATTTTGCTATTTTTAAATCAATTGAACATATTTTTTTGACTTAATTATTTATAATTGATTTACTTTTCAGTTTACTATGTAGCTAGTGAGGCGATTTAAAATGACAGAAGCAAATTTGGAGAAAATGATTCTTGAGGATAGAATAAACACATATAGAGATTTTTGCAAATATGGTAAGTTTTTGTACGATACAATTTTTGCTTTTCACGCTGATGTTATTGGATTTTTTGGACATTATAAAGACCAAAAGGCATTTATAGAGATTGGATTATCAGGCTTTGTAGGAACAAGAGGGGATTTAGCTGATAGCGAGCTTCAATTTGCAAAAGACTATTTTGCATTACTTACATCAAATACTTTTACAACTTTACCCACAACAATGCAGGGATACTTAGAAGAAGGTTTTACCAAAATGGCATATAACTGCATAAGGTCGATGCCATCTGAGATTATGGACACACCATTACCAGTACATATTAGGGAAATATTGGCCAACAGAACCCAAAGTGCTGCAAATGCAGTAGTTGAGTATGTTAATTTTGCATTGCAAAATATTTCGCAATGGAAAGGTATTCGCGATGGAAAGTTATCTGGCGCTATTTTTGGAAGAAAAGAGAAGTATACAGTAAACGAAGTTTTGGATGAGTTCAGCAAAATATTTCCAGGAACACAATGGGTACCCTATGATGTACCTCTTATATAACAGATTTATGTGGCAAATTTTAATTTTAAGCCTGCTCTGCAGCGCATCT
>JACPMS010000031.1 GCA_016185875.1 Candidatus Woesearchaeota archaeon
TCCTTGTTGTTGGAGTTGTGATGAGAGGCGGCTCTTGGGTTGACGGGATTTTGTCAACAAAAGTCGATGTTGATGGAAGCGATTCAACAAAGAAACTGATTGGCATGATTAACAAGTGCAAGTTCAAGCCTCAATTGCAGTGCATTTTCCTTGATGGCATTGCAGTAGCTGGGTTTAATGTTATTGACGTCAGGGAATTGAATAAAAAAACAAAACTGCCAGTTGTTGTCATAATAAGAAAACACCCGGATATAGGCAACATCAAAAAAACATTGACCAAAATAAAAAAACAGCAGAAAATAAAATTAATAGAGAAAGCAGGCAATGTTGTGCAAATTGATGATATCTTTGTGCAACTGGCAGGAACTGATTTGGAACAGGCAAAGAAAATCCTTAAGGTTGTTTGCACAAGAAGCTTAATACCGGAGCCTCTAAGATTAGCGCATTTGATTGCGCAGGGAGTTATTTTTGGAGAAAGCAAGGGAAGGGCTTAAGCGTAATATTGGTCTATTAGTTTCAGGGTCTCTTCTAAGAGTAATTTGCAATTCTTTCAAAAACTTGTTCATTCCTTCTTCCATTTCAAATGGGCCTGTTACACTTCATTCAATTGCTGGCTTTCCTTCAAACACAAGCAGCTTGTCGCTTATGTAGTCAACAAACAGCAAGTCGTGATCAACAATCAATGCAGAAGAATTTTTCTGCTCAATAAAATCTCTTATGACTTTTGACAAAATCAGTCTTTGCTCAGAATCAAGATATGCTGATGGCTCGTCTAACAGATACAAGTCAGCATCCTGCTGCAGGCAATGCGCGATTGCAACTCTTTGCAACTCTCCTCCGGATAATTCGCTTAATTTATTTAACGACAACGGATTGATATTCAATGGATTTATTATCTGGTTTTCATATTTGTTGAAAGCTGTCTTTAAAACATCAACAACCAAGGCATCTGAAACTTCAAGGTATTGAGGCTTATAACTGACCTTAACCTTATTGCCAATATCCCCTTTATCCTGCTTAAGGACTCCAGCCAGTATCTTAACAAAAGTTGTTTTCCCAATCCCATTCTCTCCCAAAATGCCAATAATCTCGTTTTTGCGGATTAAACCATTATGGGCCTTCAGAACAAAGTTGCCCAATTTTTTTTCAATCTCATGCCATGATGTGATTTCTTCTTTTGTGTGCTTTTTCTTTACAGGCGGCTTTTCTGCAAACTTTATTGTTGAGTCTCTAAACCTTACATTTTCTTCCTTTATGTAGCCAGACAAATAAACATTAATCCCATTTCTTACTGGCTTTACCCCGCTTACAATGCCATAGCAATCTTCCTTCCCATACATTAGGTGAACCAAATCAGCGATGTAATCCAAAATTACCAAGTCGTGCTCAACAACCAGGACTGCATTGTTTTCGTTTATCAATGATTTGATAAACTTGCTTATATTTATCCTCTGCTTGATGTCAAGGTAGCTTGTCGGCTCATCAAAAATATACAAATCTGCATTCTTCAGAACAGTTGCTGCAATCGCAACCCTCTGCAGTTCCCCTCCTGAAATTTCTGTTATGTCATTGTTTAATATTTCATTTATTTGCAGTTCATTTGCTATTTTCCTTAGCTCATTTTTTTCATCAACCTTTTTTAATAAATCAATAACCTTGCCTTTTGTGGTTTTTGGAATCAAGTCAACCTGCTGCGGCTTGTATGCAACTTTAATCTCTTCTTTTTTTATTTTTTCAAAAAATAGCTGTGCTTCTGTTCCCTTGAAAAAAGATATAAGCTCGTTGTAATCGGTTTCTAGCTTATTCCAGTCGCCAAGGTTTGGCTTTAAAACCCCTGCCAAGACCTTGATTGCTGTTGACTTCCCTATCCCATTTACTCCAAGAATTCCAGTTACCTTGCCAAAAGTCGGAGTGGGAATCGAGTAAAGCACAAATTTGTTTTCACCATAGCGGTGTATTGGCTTTGTTTTTAATTCCTCTGGCAGGTTAATTATATTTATCGCATTAGGCGCAGCTTTTGGGCAAATGCCGCATCCTGTGCATAAGTACTCGTCAATTGCAAGCTTTCCATCTGCCTCTATCTTTATGCACTCCTTTCCTGTCCTGTTGACAGGGCAGATGCCCTGGATGTACAGCTTTTGCTGCATATCCTTCAGCTTCTCGTTGTCCACAATAGCTATTCGTGTCATTTTAGAGGTATGATCAAATAGAAGTCACTAGAAAAATTGCTTTGTTTGGTTTTTTTCGTATATCAAATAATTCATACTACCGCAAAATAGACTATAGTTTTTAAACATTGCGGAATTAAACGAAACCAAGAATAACAGAAACAATTAAAAAACAATAAAAAACCTCTAGACTTATGAAATGCTCAATATGCGGTAAATCCATTGAAACAACTTTTCTTAACAAAATGATAGGCACTTATGTCAAGGATGAAAAAGGAAAGCTTAAGCCAGTTTGCTTCGAGTGCCAGA
>JACPMS010000041.1 GCA_016185875.1 Candidatus Woesearchaeota archaeon
TATATGTCCACCCATAAGATTCCTGTATTTTTTTGGAAATACACCTAATTGAATCTCCATTCTTTGCCGATACTAAGATTTTTGCAATGTAGGGGTTTATTAGTTCAAACATATTATCATTATAATGATAACTTATATATAAATCTTACTATTTTTTCAACTATATTACGTTCTTTTTACTCGATTTAAAAGAAATAGTGTTTACCTAACCCTAGCTCCATCCTTGACTTTCTCAACTTTAACAATTTCTTTGTCAGTTTTCAATTCCTTGTTTTCAAAATATACTCTGCTGTTTTGGACTGTCATTTTAATTTTTAAAAAGTCATCAAAACCCAATTCTTTTGTTGAATTTTTGTAGCCCTCAAAATAGACTTTATCGCCAGTATTGCTTTCATCAACAGTCAATAGTCCAACATTTGCACCATCATCGCCTGCCAATAGCATTCCTTGGCTTTCAACGCCTCTTAATTTGGCATATTTCAAATTAGTCACCACAATTATTCTTTTGTTTTTTAGCTCGTCCATTGAATAATAGCCTTTTAAGCCGCCAACAAGTTGTCTTTTTTCATTGCCTAAATCTATGTCCAGGATATAGAGCTTGTCGGCATTCGGATGCTCCCTGATTTCCAATATTTTTGCAACTTTAAGGTTTAATGGAAATTCCTGCTTTTCCGCTTCAGCCTCTTCCATTTTCTTTATTAAAATATCGTCTTTTCCAATTTTATGATTTTTTAATTTAAAATTGATGTTTTGCCATTTTAAATTTTCAAGGTTTAATTGTTTTTGTAAATCTAATGAAAAACTTGGCAAAATTGGCTCAATTAAAATGCTCAAATTCTTAACAATATTCACGCATAAGCCTAAAATTTTATGTACTTTTGCCTTGTCCTCATTTATCAGTTTCCACGGCTCATTTTCCTGAAAATACTTGTTGCCAAGAGAGGAAATGTGCAGTACATCCTTTACCACTTCGATAAAATTTAAATTATAATAATTTTTCCCGATATTTTTTATTTTTTCATTTATTTCCTTTGTTAATTCTTTATTTTTGTCTATCTCCTTGATTTCGCCATCAAAATTCTTGTTCAAAAAATTCAGCACCCTGTAGCAGAAATTCCCAATATTTGCAGCCAGCTCGTTGTTTATTTTCTTCCTGAAGTCATCAAAGCTCAAGTCAATGTCAGACATTGTCTTGCTCAACAGGCTTGCATAGTAAAACCTAAGGTATTCTGCATTGTATTTCTGCAAAAATTCCCTTGCAGTGAAGAAAGTGCCTCTGCTTTTGCTCATTTTCTCTCCATTAACCGTCAAGAATCCATGCACTACAATATCATGAGGCAATTCAAAACCAGAGCCAAGCAGCATTGCAGGCCAAAATAAGAAATGGAAGTAGATGATATCCTTGCCAATGAAATGGTAAATTCTTGAAGTTTTGCTGTTCCAATAATCTTCTGCTTTCAAGCCATTCTTTTTGCAGTAATTTTCTGTGCTTGCTATGTATCCAATTGGGGCATCGAGCCATACATAATAATATTTGTCTTCCTCTCCTGGAATCTTGAAGCCAAAATAAGGGCCGTCCCTTGATATGTTCCAGTCCTCCAAGCCGTTTTTTATCCAGTTGAAAACAAAATTCTTGATTTCCGGCTGCAGATTCTTGTTTCTCTTTAGCCATGACTCAAGCTTTTTTGAGAATTTGCTTAACTTGAAGAAGTAATGTTTTGATGATTTTCTTATTGGCTTGTTTTTGCAGATTGTACAATAAGGCTCGATCAAATCAATCGTCTTGTATGCAGCATTGCAGTTCTCGCAAACATCACCGTACTGGTCAGGAGCACTGCATTTCGGGCATTTCCCCTTTACATACCTGTCCGGCAGGGTTCTTTTGCAATACTCGCAATAAGTAACTTCAATGTCTTTTGTGTAGATAAAACCTTTTTCATTTAGCTTTCTAAAAATTAAATCACTGTAATGCTTGTTTTCAGGGCTGTTTGTTGTGTAATAATTGTCAAAGCTTATTAGGAAATCTTTAAAATCATGTGTATGTTCTTTGTACACATCTGCAATCAGCTGCTCTGGCTTAATGCCAAGCTCTGATGCTTTTATCTCGATTGGAGCGCCATGAGCGTCATCTGCGCAAACATAAATTACATCTTCTCCAGTCAGCCTTAGAAATCTGACAAAAATGTCTGTTTGTATGTATTCAACCAGGTGCCCGCAATGCACAGGCCCGTTTGCGTACGGAAGGGCGCTTGTTACAAGTATTTTTCGATTTGAAGTTTTGAATTTTGTCACCTGAATAATTGTATAAAGTAGCGATTTAAAAATGTTGTTGTTTTTTGGGCTGATACTTCAATTAAACCATTATTTTAATTTCCAAACACAATACTTTTAATATACAACTCAAAGTCATAAAAAGATTTAAATACTATAAACTACATAATGTTAATTTAAATGGAAAACAAGAAGCTTGGTTTTGTTATCTTGTCATTCAGCATAATAGCTACTGTATTGGCATACGGGTTTATGGGGGTTCTTGGAAGGCAGACAGCTGCTTTGCAATGCTATCCGACAAGCGAATGCCAGAGAGTCCAGTCATTGCTTGGCTTGTCGCATATTGCGGTGGGGTTGATTTCTTTCATTGGAGCTTTGGGGATTTACTTGTTATTTTTCAGCACAAGCGAGGAAGCAATCCTGAGAAGGCTGGAAGAAGAGAAGAATGTAAAAACAGAGCAGAATAAATTTGAATTAATTCTAAAGGCTATGGATGATAATGAGAAAAAGGTGCTGAAAGCGGTCAAAGAGCAGGAAGGCATTACGCAATCAACCTTGAGGTACAGGACAGACCTGTCAAAGGCAAAGGTCAGCCAGATTTTAACTGACTTTGAAAAAAAGCATCTTGTTAAGAGAGAGCTGAAAGGAAAAACATACGCTGTTTATCTAGTTGAGAATTTCTAAGTGCTGACAGAAAACTATTTAAATTAAGTTGTTTACCTTTTTTGTAAATGAAGCCAAGCAAGCTAATCACAAGGAAAGGTATTTTGTTTTTGCTGATATTCAGCGTTTTGGTTTTTATTGGCGACAGGATAAATTTCTCAAAGCTTGTAGGAGCTGATAACCAGTTCTTTACATTTTTCCAGTTTTTTGGGCCAGTTGCAGGGGCATTTCTAGGGCCTGTTGTTGGAGTTTTATCAGTCCTAATCGCTGAAACATCAAGTTATTTGCTGCTTGGCAAGGCTTTCACTTTGGTGAATGTTTTGAGACTGCTGCCTATGCTTTTTGCAGCATGGTATTTTGGCACTAAAAAGGACAAGGTGAGCTTTTTGATTCCAGCTGCAGCGATATTATTGTTTGTAGCACATCCTGTTGGAAGGCAAGTTTGGTTTTTTGCATTATTCTGGACAATACCAATAATAATAAAATTGCTTCCAAAGAAATACGGCGAGAAGGCTTTCCTCAAGAGCTTAGGCGCAACTTTCACAGCACACTCTGTTGGAGGCGCGATGTGGAATTACATAGTTCCAATGACTCCAGCAGCTTGGATAGCCCTGATTCCTGTTGTTGTTTATGAGAGATTATTGTTTGCGTCAGGCATTGCAGTTTCATTTGTTTTGTTCAATACATTATTGGATAGGTTAGATGTAAGGACCAAAGCAGACTATGTTAATGTAGACAAAAGGTATGTTTTGTTTAAGCATGCTATTTGATTTAGGTTGCGAGGCTCGCTAAAGCTCGCCATCTAGATGAACGCGAGCATGCTCGTGTTCTCGCATGCAACTCAAGGGTGGTTTTATGGATAAGTTAGACATAAGCATTATAGAATCCCTGTCAAAAAACTCAAGAACGCCATTTATGCAGATAGCCAGAAAGCTAAAGGTTTCTGAATCAACAATAAGGAAAAGGGTATCAAATCTTGAGGAGAAAGGAATAATAAAGAAGTATTCCTTGGTTGTAGACACCAATAAGATAGGGTTTGAAAGCATTGCCTTGATTGGAGTTGATGCTGCGCCTGAAAGGTATCTGGATGTTGCAAAGAAACTAACAGAACTTAAAGAAGTAAGGTATGTTGCTTCGTCAACTGGAGATCACATGTTCATGCTTGAAGTCTGGACAAAGAATGGTGATGACCTAAGAGCTTTATCAGACAAAATAAAAGGGCTTGATGGTGTTACTAGGATATGCCCTGCTATAATAAAAGATACTTTGAAGGGCAGTTTGTAATTGAGTTCTGTTTCTGCATAACGAATTCCGCACAATCTGGA
>JACPMS010000042.1 GCA_016185875.1 Candidatus Woesearchaeota archaeon
TTGCTGAATCTCCTTCAACGCCTTCATGGGTTTGCAGGAATTGAACATAGATGTCGTGCTTCTCCTTCAAATCTTCTCCAAAGTATTTCTTGATTATTGCAGTCACATTTTTTATGGCTTCCTTTGCAATGTCACCGAGCTTTCCAGTTGCTATAATCTCGCTTTCTTTTCCTCCTGGCGTTACTTCTGACTCAATAGGCAGAATAATTCCTGAAAAAGGCGGCACAACTCCAATAACAGCAAGGCCGTTCACCCTTCCAACTCTTTTGCCGCTTGTGACAATAACCTCATATTCTTTCTTTTGCTCGATATATTTGTCAGCCAGCTGCTGCTCAAGGGTCCTTGCAATTTTCTTGGCTCCAACAATGTGTTTTTTCATAACAAGCTTTGATTTTTCTTCCATAGCCATGTCGCCAGCAGCCCTTATCAGGCCGCCAAGCTCCCTTAGCCTTAATGTTAAGTGCCCTTTTCTGTTGGCCCTTCTTCTTGCTTCTTCAACAATCGCCTCAACAGCTTCCCTGCTGAAATGCGGGATTTTTTTGTCTTTTACAACTTCCTGCGCAACAAAAACAGCAATTTTATCCCTGTTTTCTTCAGTATCTGGTATAGTTTCCTTCATGTAGACTTCATACCCATAGCCGGAAATCCTGCTTCTTAGCGCAGGATGCATGTGCTTGATTGTTTCAAGGTTGCCTGCAGCGACCATTACAAAATCACACGGCACAGGCTCTGTCCTGACCATTGCGCCTGCGCTCCTCTCGCTCTGCCCGGTAATTGCAAATTTCTTTTCCTGCAAGGAAGACAGCAATTCCTGCTGCGTTGCCGGCTGCAAAGTTGCAATCTCGTCAATAAATAGCACCCCCATATGGGATTTGTGGATCATCCCTGCAACAACCCTTTCATGAGCTGGAGTGCCCAAGCCTCCGCTTTGGAAGGGGTCATGCAAGACATCCCCAAGCAAGGCGCCTGCATGCGCTCCGGTTGCATCATTGAAAGGAGACTGTTTTCTCCTGTAATTGTCAACAATAAGCCTTGGTATCTTTACCCTGTTCTCCATTCTTTTGCCCAGGTTGAGGAATATTGCAAATGCAACCAAAAAAACAGTGCCTCCCAAAAAGAATGCAGCAAACATTATGTCGGATTTGTAATAAGAGCGCGCCCACCACGGAGCAAACATCGCAATAAGCACCAGAATGAACATAATGATGTTCTGGTTCTTGAACATGGTCATGCTTTGCAGCCTTGCCTTTGCTATCAAATCCCTGCCTTGCCCAGCTGGAATTGTCCTTATCAATGGCATGTTCTCGTCATTTGGATTTGGGAATGAAACAATGTCGACAAGCTTTTCCATCGGCAAAAGCTCTGCCAAAGCAAAGCCAAGCATTGACTTGCCGGTGCCGGGCTCGCCAATCAACAGAACATGCCTTCTCTGCTGGGCTGCCTTCTTTACGACTTCAACACCTTCATCCTGGCCTATGACCTGGTCTATGAGCCTTTTAGGTATCTTTATATCTGCAGTTGAATTGAATTTTAAGCTAGCCATCCCGCTATTGTAAGTGTTTGTGCATTTTTAAAGGTTGCGTTTAATTCCTGCAAATCCTTAACCATATAAACCCCTTCCAATTCGTAGCCAATCTTTCTAAAGTATTCTCTCGCTCCGATTCCAGATAGAATAACCATCTTGTCTTTGCCGTTTTGCCTTGCAATCTCTTCTGCTTTAATTAAAAGAGACCTTCCTATGCCCTTGTGTTGAAAAGATGCTTCATCTTTTTTTCCAATCTGGACTGACGGGGAAAACACATGCAATTCCCTTATTAATGCAGAATCTTTTGTGATTTCATCCCTTAAAAACTGCGATGGAAACCTCAGCCTGCAAAAGCCAAACAAGACATCATTTGCCAAATCCTCTGCTGCAATGAAAATTTCTTTTCCTTGAGATGCTTCGTATTCCGTGACTGTTGTTTGGATATTATTAAAATTTATTTTTTTATTGCTTTTAATGAAAAATCCAGCTTCCCTGCACCTAATGCATTTGCATTTGATATTTTTTTCAATGCAAATTTTTTCAACATACTGCCTCAAATTTGTTCGGTCAACTCCGGAAGCTGTCACAAATGTCGGTATGTCCCTTTGAACTCGCATTATCCTGCACCATTTTGGGACATGCTGCTTTGCCCCTGCTATTATTCCTGCTGCTTCTTTTGTGGTCAATGGAGTGAATTTTCCAGCTTTCCAATCCTCATATAATTTTGTTCCTTCCATCACCATGCAAGGGTAAATCTTCAGCATGTCTGGACGATAATCGGGATTTTCAAATAATTGCTTTAAGCCATGCAAATCCATCTCTTTTGTCGTCAGAGGAAGCCCTGGCATATAATGGGCATTAATTTTGAATCCCAAGTCCTTCAAAATACTTATCGACTCGATGTTGTCATTGACTGTATTGCCCCTGCTAGTTGCTTCAAGAACATCGTCATAAATGCTTTGCACTCCAATTTCAACCCTTGTGCACCCCAATTCCAGCATCAAATTCCCATGATAGAGCTTTCCAAAGTCGCTTTTTGTCTCTATAGTCAAGCCGACGCACCTTATAAAAGAAGTTTCATTTTCTTTCTGCATTTGTTTTAATGTAATATTTTTGTTGTCTTCATTATTTAATTTTTGTTGAATATGTTTAATTGAAGTGGTATTTGGATTTTGAATCGAATTTTCAATGATGCTTAGTTTTGTATTTTGTTCTGACACATTTATTTCATTTGCATTATTGTACTCTATCTTTCTTAACGCATTAAAATTTTGAACATTATTTATTTTAAAAAAATCACCTATAAAAACATCATCTCCAAAAAACAAATACTCCGCTTTTTCCTTAACTTTCAAATTATTTAAATCCAAGTTTTTGATGTACAATAGTTTTTGCTGGGTTTTTTTAATTCTTTTATCCTCTTCGCTTAATACTCTGGGAAGTTCAAAGAATTTCTTGAATTTCAAAATATCCAGGTTTCCATCCTTGCTAAAAAACAATCTTGAGAAGTCGTTCATCGCCTTCAGCGCGTATTTGACAAAATATTCCTGATAAGCCTTTGGGAAAAAAGTGAATGTCCCGCCCTGAATGATTATTTCAGCCTTGTCCGGCACTCTGCCCATGGCAACATAATGCTCAAGCCTGTTGAACACAATCAGGTAAGGGTCATAACTGTTTCTTATCGCCCTTCTTGTTGACGGCTCTTTTCCTGTATAGCTTTGGGGAACATTGCCAAATGCAGAGCCAGGCCCGCCAGGGCAGTACGTGCAAGGGCCGATGCCCTGCATGGTATGGGGGCAAGGATAAGGCTCTGACATCAATGCAATTGGCGCAACCCCGCTTATTGTCCTTACTGGCTTTAGGGAAAGCAGCTCCTTGAATTTTTCCCTTTCATTATCAGAAGCTGCAAGGTAAATATCGGCATTTTTCGGTATTTGTTTTAAGTTCGCCTTTGACTTATATTTACTCAATATTTTTAATTTTGTTTGGGTTAATTCATGTTGTGTTTTAATACTATTTTTTTTTAGTTCTTCTAGTATTTCAACACATACTTGTTGGAATTTGTCCATAAATCATAGGATTAAATTTTTGATATATAAATGTTCACTTAATGCCATGGCTAAACTAAATATTGTTTCCAATGATAAGAATAACAAAAATCCCAGCAGTATTCAAAATATAGGAGATAACAGAAAATATTTTCATTGAAATTGTTTTGGAAGCAACCAATAACGAAACTCCAATTTCGTCTGGTAACGGAGAAGCGATTATAAAACCAGCTAAAACAGGTACAAGATATTTTTTAAAGATATTGGGAGTTTTGTGATTCAAATACAAAACAATTTTTTCTTTTGACAATTTTTTAAGTTCAGTATCTAAGGAATATCTAACAAACATAAAAATAATCAAGTCCCCTGTTAAAGCGCCGAAGCCGCCAATAATGCCGGCTAAAAGAATATTTTGCTCTTTTGCTAAAATCAATAAGATGGCTGTTGCTGGCGCTGCAGTAAAACCATAAGCAAATAATGCGCCAGCCAAAAATGTGCCAACGTAACCGATTGAAATGATAAAATTGTGAAATGGTTGGTAATTCCTTTCATAGAATAAAAGGTATGCAATCATGAAAGTTATAATCAATAATAAAAATTTAGGATATTTTATTAATAGTCTATTTACAGAATTTTTATTCCTGTTTTTAATCATTTTGTTTTTTATTTTTTCTAAGCTTCTATTAGCTCTTTTTTTGATTTAATGTATTTTGATATCTCAATTGTAATCGCCCCAATACTTGATACCAATACTATGAAAATAAACTCAAAAATGCTTAATGGCGACATATCCAAAAACTTTCCAAAGGAAGGAATAAATATCGAGGTAACAACCACACTAAATGAGCTTAAAACTGCCAAAATCAAAAATTTATTTTTGAAGATCCCTACTTTGACTGCAGGATAAATTGTTGAGCGTGAGGCAAATGCTTGATAAAGCTCAAACATGCTAATTGTTAGAAAGGTTGCTGTCTGTGCCTGAAAAAGATTTTCTTTTATAAAATAAAACCAGCTGAAAATTAATAAAGCAGTAATAGTCATAACAATTGGATAATATACAAGAAATGGGTTAAGCCCTTTGAATATCGGCTCGTCTTGTTTGCGCGGCTTTCTTGACATTGCATTTGGTTCGTAAGGGTCGGCACTTAATGCAAGGGCAGGCAAACCGTCTGTAACGAGGTTGATAAGCAATATCTGAGTAGCTGTTAATGGCAAAGGAAGTCCAAAAATAATTCCAAGGAATATTATTAGAACTTCGCCTATATTGCCTGATAGAAGAAAACCAATGTATTTTCTTATGTTATCATATACACCACGTCCTTCTTCAACTGCATTTACTATAGATGCAAAATTGTCATCTGTTAATATCATTGCGCTTGCTTCCTTGCTCACATCGGTCCCTGTAATTCCCATTGCAATTCCAATATCAGCTTTCTTTAATGCAGGTGCATCGTTTACGCCATCGCCAGTCATCGCAACAATATGTCCTTTTTTCTTCAATGCATCAACTATCTTTATCTTGTGCTCCGGATTTACTCTGGCGTATATTGAAATGTCCGCAACCCAGTCATCAAGATTTTTTATTTCATCAAGCTGCTGCCCATTTATAACTTTCCCGCTTAATCCAATTTCTTTTGCAACAGCCCTTGCAGTTATTTCATGATCCCCCGTAATCATGATTACTTTAATGCCTGCTTTTTTGCATTTCTCAATGGCTATTTTTACCTCTTCTCTTGGAGGGTCAATCATTCCCTGCAATCCTGCAAAGATAAGGTTTTTTTCAGGATCTTTATCAGTAACAATGGTCTTGTAAGCAAAACCAAGGACCCTTAACGCTTCATCAGCAAATTCTTTGTTTGTTTCAAGAATCTCTCTTTTCATTTCTTCGGTTAATTTCTCGGTCATTCCATTTATGCAGATATAATTGCACTGCTTTAGCACAACTTCAGGGGCGCCTTTGACAAAAGCAATTTTTTCGCCATGATGCTTATGCACAGTTGTCATCATCTTTCTTTCGCTTGTGAATTCTATTTCTTCAACCCTGGGCCACTCTAATTCCAAGTCTTCTTTCATTAAGCCAGCCTTTGCGGCGCTTACAATCAAACACCCTTCAGTCGGGTCGCCAATCAAGTTGCTGTCTTTTAGCTCAGCATTGTTGTTTAAAGCGCCAATTCTCAAGAGAAACTCTACCTCATCAAATCCAATTTGCTTGTTTTTATACAAGAATTGCCCTTTTGTTTCATAGCCTGTCCCGGTAACTTCAACAACTTTGCCATTGACGAATAATTTTTTAACCGTCATCTCATTTGCTGTTAATGTGCCTGTCTTGTCAGTGCATATGACGGTTGTAGAGCCAAGAGTTTCAACGCTTGGCAATCTTCTTACCAGCGCATTTCGCTTAAGCATTCTTTGCGTGCCTAATGCGAGAGCCATGGTGACAATTGCAAGCAAAGCCTCTGGAATTGCAGCTACCGCTACAGCAACGGCAACTATCAAATTATCGAGCAAAGATTTTTCTTGAAAGATGCTTGCAACAGCAAAAATTATAACTGCAATTGCCATCACAACTTTCCCAATCAATTTTCCAAGATCATCCATCTTCTTTTGCAAAGGAGTAGGCTCAGGCTTAACCTCTTCCATCATAGTTGCTATTTTGCCAATTTCTGTTTGCATTCCTGTTGTTATAACAACAGCTTTTGCCCTTCCGCTAACAACAATAGTACTAGAAAATACAATATTCTTCATGTCAGCAATTGGAATTTTTTCCGGCAGAGCATCCGTGTTTTTCTTTACCGGCTGCGACTCGCCTGTCAAAGCAGCTTCCTGCGTTTGAAAATTGATTGCCTCAAATAATCGCGCATCAGCTGGAACTTTATCGCCTGTTTCCAGAACAATGATGTCGCCTGGCGCAATTTGCCTTGCATCAACCTCCTTTTTTTGGCCATCTCTGATTACGGTTGCTTTTAGCGAAGCGAGTTTTTTCAAAGCCTCAATTGACTTTTCTGCGCGGTACTCCAGAATAAAACCCAAAACTGAAATTAGAATAATTATTACTAGAATTACAATAGCGTCAATGTATTCTTTAAGAAAAGCAGATATAATTGTCGCTGCAATCAAAATCCACACTACAACGCTATTAAACTGCTCAATGAAAATTTTCAGGGGAGAAATCCTTTTTTCTTCCTTAATTTCATTTAAGCCGTATTGCTTCAGCCTTTCATCTGCCTCTGGCTGGGAAATGCCTTTATCTGTTACCTTTAATTCTTTGAAAACTTCGCTTATTGGTTTGTGGTGCATTGTATCAGAAATAACCGCTCTTGCTCACGTTGTCCTCCTTCGGCTTTGTTTTCATGTCCTTCAATTTTATCATGAAATATTCCAGGCAGTCCAGGCCGCAGAAGCTTGCCTTCTTCTTGAAGTCGTCAGGCCCGAATACCAAAGTGTAGTTGTTTGTCTTGTAAAAGTCCAAGTCATTCGAGCATGTTGCGCATACTTTCTCGTGCTCTTTCAGCTTCCTTTTAATTTTTTCTTCCAGCAATCTTTTTAAGGTTATTGCTCCTGTGTCCAAGTCGCTCTTGAAGCGCATCAATTCATTGTAATCCAGTATTTCTATTACCTCTTCAAATCTTCTGCTCATCTGCCTCACCTTTTTTCAATAATTTTTTAGTTTATGCTGATTGTTATTGCAAGGGTTACAGCAATTTTCCTGCTTGAAATCCCGCACGGCGCGCTATTTTTTTATTCTGCCATCAAATTTTATACAACAAAATTCACTATTTTCCTCCTGCCATTTCCTCAAATTTTACGTACCATTTGTTTGCCTCTTCATCATAGGCAAAAACAACATTGTATTTCCTGCTCTTGTCAAGCGCAAACAGAAGAGGCATTGGGATTGTAGTCTCGTAGCTAGAGCCGCGCTTGTAGAGCTTTCTTTTGAACTCCATTTTTCTTATTTTTTTACTTATTCTAATACTTATATATAAATTTTGCTATTTAAATTTCCAAAACAGGCAAGAAATATACTTATTTTATAACTTATTTAAATACTTATTCAATTTGAGAAAAGTTTTGTCGCCTTTAGTGGACTTAATCATATTTTTTACCTCTTGTCGCATTAGTGGACTTTGTTAAAACAAAGCGACAGTTTTATATATTGGATGATATTTAAGAATCCTTCTTAACAAAATGATAACAAAAACAAAATCAAAGGATTGGGTAGATGCATTGTTTCAAAATGTAGATGAGTTAAAAAGTGGAGATGATGATATTAGCTGGATTTTTGAATTTTTAGGCTGGAGTAAATATGGGAAAAGAGGCAGAAGAGGAACCAAAAGTAATTGGTAAATTTGCTTTAGGGATTCTTTTATGCAGATATTCTAATGGAAAAGTTGAATTTCGATTTCAAAGCAAAAATCAGAATATTCCAATTGAAATAATTTTAACACAAGTAAGGGCTTGGTTGCGAAATCAGGAAAATATGTATTTTGATAACTTTGACAAGCATACTCCTCATTCTCAAGGAGATTTTCCTGATGAAGATGAAAAGTAAAAGGACAAAAATCAATCCATACGACCTTATTTTTATAGAATGAATATAGCAATCATCTCATCCTCCAAAGACCCTGCAGGCATCAACATAAGAAATAAGTTGATTGAGTTGTTTAATTTTGAGAAAGCTAACGGGAACTTTGATGATAATCCAATATTTCAATACGATAAAATCCAAAACAAAATCATAAAATCATATTTAATCAATGAAGACTTGATTTTTGCAGAAAACATTGACGAAAAAATCAAAGCTGACATCTTTGTTTTCGCTTCAAAGCACCGCTCAAAGGAAAATACGCCTTCTTTTACTGTTCATTCAATCGGCAATTGGGGCAAAGCAGAGTTTGGCGGGCAGGAAGGAAAGTTATGTTTCAGTTCTGCAATATTATTGAAAAACTTGTTTATCGAATTGAATAATGCTGCAAAAGACACAAATTATGAACTCGCAATGGAAGCAACCCATCACGGCCCATTTGTTGAGAAGCCGGCTGTTTTTGTTGAGATAGGAAGCACGGAAAAGGAGTGGAATGATGTAAAAAACGGAGAGATTATTTCCAAGACGATAATGAAGGGGTTAAACAGCCAAAATCAGGAATATAACATTGCTGTTGGGATTGGCGGACCGCATTATTGCAGTAATTTCAATAAAATTGCTTTAAGAACAGATATTGCAGTTTCACATATCTGCCCGAAATACCGTCTTGATAAACTAAATGAAGAGTTAATAAAACAATCAATTGCAAAAACAGTTGAGAAGGCTGATTTTGTTTTACTGGATTGGAAAGGATTGGGGACGGAAAAGCAGAGGATTTTGAATTTATTGAAAAGTTTGGATTTGGAAGTTAAGAGAACCGATAGGATTTTAATGGGTTAGGCTGCTTTGTTAAATGTACCCCCTTCTGTTGCAGTCTGCTGATATTCTTTTCTTAGCAGCCCCATTTTCTTGGATAATAGCTGATATTCCGTGATTATATGCTGGTGCAGGATTGTTTTAAGCTCTGGTATCTTACTTACCAATGCCGTTATTATTGGGTCTTGAACTGGCAAATCAAGAATATACCTATCGATCATCGGGCTGATTTTTTCCATAAGCTTCATTGCAGTCGGGACATCAGTTGTTTCCTTCCATAAAAGTTCAAGAGCCTCAACTATGGTGCGGTAGTCACTTTCCCGCTCGGCTAAACTTATTCCATGCTGTTCTGTATTGCGGCGCAGTTGAGAAATTGCCTCATACAAATGAATAGCTGTTTTATGTATCTTATTTTCGTCTTGTCGAACTTCTATGTCCAGATTTCGCAATTGTCTGTCTTCTCCAATCATCTGACGTGCCAAGCTAGGTCTGTCACCTGCTGACTTTCTTATTAATGACCATATAATAATTACAGCAACAACAATGCCTACTGCTCCACCAATATACCCTAGGTTACTACCACTAAGATAATCTTCAACTGCCATAAATTAAACTCTTTACAACTAAACTTTAAATACTTTATCAAAATAAAATAAAAAAGAAATCAGTTTATCTCTTCCTCTCTTCCTTCTTTGGGGCTTCTTTCTTTGCTTCAGCTGCCGGTGCTGCTCCTGCTGCAGGCTTTGCCTCTGCTGCTGCAGCTGCCGCGCCCTCAATTGGCAGCAATTCCTTAATCATGTCGTCTGGAATGCCTGACAGCACAAGCTTTGCCTTGATTTCCCCTCTGGCCTTGCCAGCCATTGAAGCAATAATCTCCTTGGCAATCTTCTCAAACTCTGCCTTCTTCTTCGCAAGCTCTTCTGCAAGCCTTTTCTTCTCTTCCTCAAGCTTCGCAAGCTCTTCTGCTGTAAGCTCAGTCTTTTCGAGCCTGATTTCCTCGTCAAACAATCCTGATTCAACATCCTTCATAGTTTCCTTTGCAGGCTTGCCCTCAACCAGTATGCCCATTGACTGGCATGTTCCAATCACTTCCTTAACCTTTTCCTTTAATGACTTGCCTAATGTTGCTGTTTCCTTCATCTTGGCTATTTTGATGACCTGCTCGATAAGAATGTCAGCGACCATCTCGTGCTTTGCCTTGCCAGAGCCTTTTTCCAAATTGGCTTCTTTTTTTATCAATCCAGAGGCCGGAGGGGTTCCGATTACAATCTCGTATTGTTTTGTTTCCCTGTCTATGAAAATCTTGACAGGCACCTGCATGCCCTGAAATGAAGATGTCTTTTTGTTAATGTCAGATACAACCTGCCCTATGTTGACACCCATTGGGCCCAATGCAGGTCCAAGCGGCGGAGCAGCAGTTGCTTTTCCGCCTTCAACCAAAACCTCAACTTTTTCCTTTGGCATTTTTTATTGGTAATTTTAATTCTAATTTATGTAACAAACCTTCATTTAAAAACCTTTACAAGGATTCTTCTCCGCTTTCTTCCTCCTTGGCAGGCGTTGTGTCTGTCTCCCTTCTTACAACCTTGACTGCGTCCATCTTTACAGTCAATGGTATAGGCACCGCAGCTTCAAGAAGCTCAACAACAACTTCTTCTTTTGTCTTGTCGATTCTTGTCACTTTTGCATTTTCCCTCTTGAAAGGGCCTGATATGATTTCAACAATGTCATTCTTTTGTATGTTCATCTCGTGCTTTACCTGCTCAAGCATGTGCTCTATCTCAGAGTATTTGACAGGATGCGCTAAAATTCCCCTTGCATAAGGAATGTTGAAGGCAGCCTGCTCTGCATCTGTTTTTGTTGCAGCCTCTATGAAAATATAACCGCGCATTCCATGGGGCCTTATTACAGAATAAACCTCAATCTTTTTCTTTATGGCATTGCTTGTAACAAAATCCATGACTTGATCTTCCCTGTTTGCAGTTGTCCTCAATGCAAATATTGTCTCGTCTTCGCGTGTCATTTTAGTTTACGAACTAGGTTTTTTATTTTGAATAAAAATTTAAGATATATAATACTTTGGATTTTTTACCTGTTTATAAATCTTGTTAAAAAAACAGCAGCTTAATCATCTGCACGACAAACCCAATCAACCCGATTATCAAGATTCCCAAGCCGCTCACCTTGACTATTGTCCTGAACTCAATCGCATCCGGCTTTTTCGTGACTTTCAAAACCCTCACTGATTCCTGGAAAAAGGACTTTATTTTGTACTGCCATGATGTGGTATTTTGCTCTTCCATTTTAAATATAGGTTTTGCTTAATTTTTTGGATTATTTTTTATTGCTTTGGTTGTTATTGAAATATTCAGAAATCTTTTATAAATTTATCTAATCCAAAAACTCAATTCCAAGGTGCTGCTCAATCTCCTTTTTTTTCTTGTCAGCTGTTTTCTTTGTGGAGCCGAATATCTGGGAAGATTTCACCCCAGTTACTATGAGCATTGTCCTTATCGTCTTGTCCATGTCCTTGTAGATTTGAGCGCCCCAGATGACTCTTGCGTCTTCATCAAGCTTTTCTGTAATTGTCTCAACAACTTTTCTTGCTTCATCAAGCGTCATGTCTTCCCCGCCAATGACATTAATCAAAGCCCCGTTAGCGCCTGAAATGTCGACATCAAGCAATGGGTTGTTTATAGCTTTCTCGACAGCTTCTATTGCCCTGTTTTCAGTGTCGCTTTCTCCAACACCAATTAAAGCCACTCCACCGCCTTTCATAACAGCCCTTATGTCTGCAAAATCAAGATTTACCAAGCCAGCTTTTGTCACAAGCTCTGCAATGCCTTTGACTGCATTAGTCAATATTTCATCAGCAACCTTGAAAGCAGTGTGCAATGGAAGTTCCGGAGCTAACTCAAGCAATTTATCATTGGGAATCACAATCAAGGTGTCTGCAACCTGCTCCATTTTTTCCAAGCCAACGACTGCATTTTCATACCTTCTGTGGCCCTCCATTGAAAAGGGCATTGTTACAACTCCAACTGTCAAAGCGCCAAGCTTTTTGGCTACCTCAGCAACAACTGGAGCAGAACCTGTTCCTGTCCCTCCGCCTAAGCCGCATGTGACAAATACCATGTCACAGCCCTGAAGGGCCTTTTTGATGTCTGTTTCATTTTCACGGGCTGCCTCTTCTCCAAGCCTTGGCTCTGAGCCAGCTCCAAGCCCTTTTGTGAGCTCCCTTCCTATCAGGATTTTCTTATTTGCTGTTGTGTACAGCAAGTCCTGGGCATCTGTGTTGACAGCTATTGTCTCTGCACCTACAATTCCAACTTCGCTCATTCTGTTGATTGTGTTGTTGCCCCCTCCGCCGCAGCCAACAACCTTTATCGTAGCCCTTTGCCTTGCCAGCAACTGCTCGAGCTCTGCATCTATGTTTTGCACTTCCTTATCCCGGGGAAGTTGCCTATTATCAATAGAAAGAAGTTTAGGATTATCGTTATGCAATTCAGCTTCCATTGCCTGCTCAATTATAGTGGACACAAACTCACCCTTTTATTATCCTTGTTATTATTGCGGAATGGTTTATACTACTATTTAAATTTATTTGTTTTTCTCTTGCGGAATAGTAAAATCCACTTTTTTTATGCTCGGTATTGAAATCTCGACAATTTTCTTGAACTCTTCCTGTGCCTGACTGGGTATGGTTTCTTTTAGCCTTATTTCTGCTGATTCGTCTTTTAACTCTATTTCGGCGTTTTTAATGTGCAAATGCAATTTTAACAGCGAATTCAATTTTTCTTTTGCATCGTCAACAATCCTGTTTATTTTTACATCATAGACAATGTCCTTGCCTGCCAAAGGATGGTTGAAGTCTACAAGGCATCTTCCTCCGCTGACAATCTTGACAACGCCAAAAACGCCGTCGATGTTTAATTGCAAGCCAGGAACCGGCTGTATGTTCTGCTGCCTGAATTTGTTTGTTGGAATAAGCTGTATAAGTTTTGCATTTCTTTTTCCAAAGGCATTCTCAGAGCTTATCTCAAATGTGTATTCCTTTTCAGTCTCCTTCCCAAGCATCTGCTCGTCAAGAGCCTTTAAAATATTGGCTTCGCCAATGCAGATGACAACAGGCTCGTAATCTGAGCTCTTGTCATACAATTTGTTATCCTTTGCAATTTTCTCATAAGTTGTGTCAAATACTGCGCTGTCTTCCCTGAGCCTTCCTGTATATTCTATTTCCACAAAATCGTGGTTTTTTATTATTGACATATTGGTAGAAAAATAGTTAGTGGGACAAAGCAACAATTTATAAAGATTTCTGCTTGGTTTTCACAAACTTTACTATCTTCTCAACAACTTGATTAGGATTTAGTTTTGTCGTGTCAATCACATAATTATACAATTTCTTGTCCAGATAATTCACCCCATAATACTTTTTGTACCTTTTCTTCTCGCTTTCCTCCCTTTTTTTGATGTTTGCTGCTGTTTCTTTCAGGCTTTTGCTTTTTTCCTGCTGCCTCCTGTCCTTCAGGATTCTTTCTGCCCTCACTTTGTCGTCAGCGCTGAGAAAAACCCTTACATCTGCATTTGGGATGAAAAAAGCAGTCAGCCTTCCGTCAACCACAAAATTGTCCTTGGTTTTTCCCATTTCTTTCAGCTTGTTGTCCAGCTCAAAATCTATTGACTTGTCCTTTTCAGCCAGTTTGTTAAGCTCAAGCAGAGCCATTCCCTTTTCTGCTGCCATTGCCCGCATCAAGTCTCCTATAGAATAATGCCTTAGCTTAAGCTTTTCAGACAGCAATCTTGCAATAGTGCTTTTTCCTGAGCCTGCCTTTCCAGAGATTGTTATTATCATAAATTACTAATTTGGCAATTGGTTTATAATATTTTGTTTTTTTGAATGGGATTTTTAGCCAATAACAACATTTTTAAATGATAATTTTTTCTATTCCCTCTATGAAGCAAACATTGCTTGATAAAGTAGGCATCTTTTTGCTGAGGAAAGGGTTTACCATAAAAAATCTGACAAGGACGTGTTTTGACGCACTTGCAAGAAAAAATGGGCAGATTCTTCTCATAAAGGTTCTTGAGGATGCAAACTCCATCAGCAGGCAGTACACAGAGGAGATGATTGCCGTAGCATCATACATAAATGCATCGCCTTTGGTAATAGCGGAAAAAGCAGGAGGGAAACTGGAAAACAACATTGTTTACTCAAGATTTGACATTTACACTGTGAATTTCAGCACATTTTTGAGCTGCGTGAACAATAAGTTCCCTTTTATCAAGAGAAGCAAGGCTGGATTGACAGCCTCTGTTGTGGGCAGAAAGCTGAAAGAGAAAAGAGAGGAGCTTGGCTACTCCCTGAATGCACTGTCAAAAAAGCTTGGCGTGACAAGCAGGATGGTAATGAAGTATGAGAATGAAAATTCCGAAGTGACAATCAGCAGGGCATTGAAGCTGTATGATTTGTTCGGGGAGAATGTCTTCAACGAAGTCAATGTCTTTGTGCAGCACGAGCAGCTTAAAAGCAAGTTTGAGACAGAGGTTTCAAGAAAATACGTGGAGCTAGGCTTTGACGCGACTGAAACAAAGAAAACCCCTTTTGACATCATTGCAAGGAAAGGCAATGAATTGATTCTCACAGAGGTCAGCGACAAAGTAGACCCGCAAATGAAGTCACTGTCAATGCTGTTGGAAGCTGACAACCTGGTTATTTTCCAGAAGAAAAAGCCGAAGAACATTCCATCAATGACAAAGCAAGAGTTTTTGGATTTTGAGAAGTCAAATGAACTGGTCAGGTTTTTGAAGGAGTTTTAGAATTCTGATAAGCTGAATAAAAGACCCTCATTAATTTTAGGAATGGGTCATTTCTATTTGTAGTGTAAACACCCTCAATCATTAAAGTTCGTTTGCCTTTATGGTCAGTTTTGATAGCTCTCGGAAAAGATTCATCTAGGATATAAACACTCGCAAAATAGTGATAATCACCAAAAAACAATCTTCTGTAATTGAATTCTATACCCCTATCAATATCACCACTATTATTTAATTTTTGTCTTATTTTATAATTTCTAGATTTAGGTATTTCATGCTCTAGATTTTCCAGAATAACTTCTGCAACACTCTCGTCTAATAAGAACTTGTATCTTCTAAGAGTTGGAGAATCTTCGTCTTTCTCACGCAGTATACCATCACTTTCTGTATTTTTTAAGATGCCATCTAACGTCAAATGTTTCATTAGTATAATTTAAACTCAATTATTTTTAAACCTTTCCATTCTTTACTTTTATTTAGTAACGACAAAAAAACAAAACCTTTATATAGAACCAAATATGCACAATTTTCGGTGGTTTTATAATGAATCAAGTACAGCCAATATTCATATTGCCGGAAGGCACGCAGAGAAGCGTAGGAAGAGACGCGCAAAGAACTAACATAATGGCTGCCAAGATAGTGGCAGAAACTGTCAGAACAACTCTTGGCCCAAAAGGAATGGATAAGATGATTGTTGACAGCATGGGAGATGTTACTGTTACAAATGACGGAGTTACAATTCTTGAGGAAATGCAGATTGAGCATCCTTCAGCAAAGATGATTGTTGAGGTTGCAAAAACACAGGAAGATGAGGTTGGATTGGCTGGAGAGTTATTGAAGAATGCTGAAGAGCTTCTGGATAAGGATGTGCATCCTGCAATAATCGCCAGAGGATTTAGATTGGCTGCAATCAAAGCCAATGAAATTCTGGAAAACATATCAGAGCCTGTCTCTGAAAAGGACGACAAAATGCTGAAGCAGATTGCAATGACTGCAATGACAGGCAAGGGCGCTGAAACTTCAAAAGAAAAGCTGAGCGAAATAACTGTAAAGGCTGTGAAGGATGTCATGGAAAAAGCAGGCAATGGCATAGTGATTGATAAAGATAACATAAAGCTTGAGAAAAAAGCTGGAGGCAGGGTTGATGAAACAGAGCTTGTGCAGGGGATTGTTCTTGACAAGGAAAGGGTTCATGCAACAATGCCTAAATCCGTCAAAAATGCAAGAATCTTGCTGCTGGATTCTGCGCTTGAAATAAAAGACACTACAACAAGCGCGAAAATAAAGATAAAAAATCCAATGCAGATGCAGACTTTTCTGGACCAGGAAGAAAAAATGCTGAAAGACATGGCTGAAAAGATTGCCAAGCTGAATGCAAATGTTGTTTTCTGCCAGAAGGGCATTGATGATGCTGTGCAGCACTATCTTGCCAAGAAGGGGATTTATGCTGCTAGGCGTGTCAAGGAGTCTGACATGAAAGCCTTGACAAAAGCTACAGGCGCATCAATAGTGTCAAATCTTGATTCTGTCAGCGAGAAAGAGCTGGGAAAAGCAGGATTAGTTGAGGAAGTTAAGATAGGAGATGACAGCATGACTTTTGTTAGGGAATGCAAAAACCCGAAGTCTGTCACTATTTTAGTAAAAGGCTCGACAAAGCATGTTGTTGACGAAATAAAAAGGGCAATGGACGATGCGATTGGGGATGTTTCTGCTGCCCTCAAAGATGGAAGGGTGGTCGCTGGAGCTGGCTCGACAGAGATAGAATTGGCGAGACAATTAAGAAAATTTTCAGAGTCATTAAGCGGAAGAGAGCAGCTTGCAGCTGATGTTTTTGCAAAAGCGATTGAAATTATACCAAAGACGCTGGCAGAGAATGCCGGCTTGGATTCAATTGATGTTTTGACCGAGTTAAGGGCTTCCCATGACAAAAAGCAGAAATGGGCCGGAATTGATGTTTTTACAGGCAAGGTTATTGATGCCTGGCACAAAGGAATCATTGAGCCGCTGAAGATAAAGACTCAGGCTGTTAGCTCAGCTTCGGAAGTTGCAATCATGATTTTAAGAATTGATGATGTTGTGGCTGGAAGCAAGAAAGAGGCAATGCCCCAGATGCCTCCTCAAGGCATGGGAATGGGCGGAATGCCTCCGATGATGTGAAAATCAGAATAGAATAACTAAAACTCATCTACGAAAAATCAATAACCAAACTAGGATAGAAAAAAATTTAATGTGCCTTTGTGGGGGAATCACGAGGAATGCAGTGAAAACCGTCATAACCTAATTGAAGGATTCCGTCGGTTTTTACTTGGTAAAAAAATTCTTGACCATTATCTTCATATCTAAGAGCCCAAATTATAGTCAATATTGTTCCTTCTTTTTCTTCCACAGGCCGCCCAGTTGTTGTAGCTCCATTGCGTAATAACTTATTTGCTTCATCCACAGATATCGGTACTGGATCACCTTTTTTTAACTGTTCGGCTTCTTGAACCAATTCTTTTAGAGTTCGAATCTTTGTTTCTGTTGTCATATTAATTCGCCTACTTAATAGGAAAAATCTTACTTTATTAAATTTTTCACTACAAATCAATATTTAAACAAAACATTTAAATATAACCATTGCATTATTAACTTAAAATGGCGCATAGCAACAGATTGATTTTAGGAATTTCTGTGATTCTGCTAGTGCTGATTATTTTGGTGGAATAAATCCGCCTTTATATCTTTTAAAAAATTTCTATAAAGGTTAAAGGTGATATGATATGGCTATACAAAAAAATGATGCTGGAGGATTGGAAACAACTGTTGGAAAAGCACAAAAGTATAGGGGAGTGCATAATGAAGTTGTGAATCTAAATGGTGGACAGTCAGTGATGTCTTTGCCAACCCCTGCAGACGATAAGAGTTTATACGTTAAAATATTTAAGGCTTACGGTATGCCACACGCATTCAAGTTCTTATTTTTAGAAGGCACTAAGGATCAAAATGGAGTTCCGTATTTGGATGCTGATTTAAAAGAAGTGTCATTAAACCGAATATATAGAATTCGGGATGGAGATACTGTCTTATATATGGATTTAGTAAGAGATTAAGAATATGTCACTAGATGCAATATCTGGAACAAAGAAGCAAAATCCTGGATATCAACTCAAACCAAATGGCAGTGAATGTCTGGAGCCAATACTTCAAAGAGCGTTAGCGGATGCACTCAAATTTAGAGAATATCAAGTAGTATTGCACAGGCTTCAAGATTTCCCTGTTGTAAATCCGTATGAAGTTATAGCTATGATGCATTTACCAACTTACTTACAAAAATTGCAAGTCGACCTAAAACTGCAACAATGATGCTAAAAAAACGATTTTCAATTCCAATAATTTCAATCTCTTTAATCATCACTATCATCATTATTCACTAAAGTAAAGGCTGAAATTTTCTGTCCTTTACATCAAAAACAGCTTGAGACAAAACTATAAATCAATATGGAGGTAAAAAATGAAATTAACATTTGACACATTCAATTATGAAGACAAAATGGAAGAATTCAAAGAGAAATAAAAAGAGGTGGTATTGATGAAGCTTAATCCAGCTGATTTAGAGATACGTGTTAATGGGATAAGATTAATCGGTTTAGGTAGGGCATATATATCAAGAAATGGTGTGGGCAGCCATCCAATTACTCTTAATAGTAAAGCATTAGTTTTAAGGCCAGAATATGATATTGCATCAGACCCCTCTATTATATATTTAGGGCCAACAAATGGACTTCCTGTTGATAATGGTCAACTTCATAACCTATTGACAAAGCTGCACAGCGCACCAAGACATCGAGGAGGTAATCCTCTAAAAAAAGAAGATATTCTAGTTTCATATAGGATTAGAGAAGAAGATGGAAAAATAATATTACCTAAAACTGTTGAATTCAAGGGGTTCTATTTTGAGCAAGAAGGGGCGTTATTAAGACCACATTACGGCGAACCCACATGGGGCAGTGGCAGGAAAGTCTACTCGCCATTAGTGGAATCCGCTAGATGAAATTGTTTGTTAGTAAGTAAATCTTTAATTTTCCGAAATCTTTATATACATTAATTCTATTTTTTAATTTATTAGGGTGGATTAGTATACATTTCAAAAAAAGAGGTTGATAGCAATGGCTGAAGAAGATTTGGTTGCGTACAAGGATATTTCTGATTTAAAGAGGGAATTGGAAGGGATGAAAGGAAGAAAAGACGTCTCTTCAAAAGAGCTTTACGACGCTGTGCAGAAATTAGCACAGACAATGACAGATATGCTCGAGGTTTTTGGCGCAGCAGCAGAGCAGATGAAACTGGAAGAGAAGGAGTACGAGTCTGAAGCGAGAAAGCATGAGATGATAATATCCAAGCTGGACAAGCTGATTGAGCAGAACAAGACTATTGCAGAGGGGATGGTTGCAATTGTCGAGATGGTAAAGGAAAGAATAGTTGCTCCTGCAAAGGAAGAGTCTTTGTTCAGGCCAAGACAAGAGCCAAGGCCTTTCATGAAGCCCCAGCAGGAATGGCAGCCAAGGCCAGAGCCGATGCAAAGAGCCCAGCCTATGATGGCTCCGCCGCAAATGGCACAGCCTCTGCCTGCGCCTGATTTTGGAATGGAGATGCCGCAAATGCAGCCGACTCCATCGCCTGATTTGGATCTTTCAGATTTGGGGCTGGAGGAGGAAGAGCCAAAGAAAAAAGGGCTTTTTGGAATGTTCAAGAAGTGAGTTTTGAATCTTTCATTATAGTTAAAAATATAATAATTAAAGATTGAACAAAATGTATCAAATACAAAACTCAAGGCCTTTCAGGCATTTTGCAAAGAATCTTTTTCTTATAGGAAACGTTTATGTTCAGAGGAAAAAAGCCAAGGAAGATGTTGATAATTGGCTTCAAAGAATGAGGAAATCAATCATAAGGATGAACCTCACCTACAGCGATATTGACTTATTAAAGTTAAAAATCGAGAATTTAATTGACTGGGAAAGGAAATACGCGAAGTTCTTCAAGCCAGAGGACAAGGAAATGCTTGAGCTGAAAAATCAAACCCTTGCCTTGGAGCAGGAATTAAGGAAAGAAAGGGAAGAAAAATATATGGTAATAAGCGAGAACAATGAAAAAATTACGCAGCTTACAGGGTCTTTAAACAGCCTTAAGTCAAAAGCCAATCATCTTATCATGGAAAAAGCAAAAAGGCATCACCGCCTGAAAGCTTTGGAGCAGAAGATAAGGGAAAAGGTTGACGTGCATAAATACTATCATTCTTAATAAATATTTTATTTTTAAAATCTATGACCAATACTCCTTCAATTGTCGAGCCACCAGTACTTTTTGAAATTTAATAAGTAGGAAAGTTTTTAAACACAAGAAGGTAAAAAGGTGCATGAGATTATTGTCAAAAAGTAATTCAATCAGATTCAAGTTAATCTACCACCATGGTCAAAATCTATTCAGAAAAGGAATATAAAATATTGTTAAGTTACTACATCATCTCGCCTTTTATTATTTTTGGTGCATTATTTGCGATATCTCCTTGGTTTTTACTTATGTATTGGATACCTGTTGGTCTGATAATATCTTCTCTGATTGCTATTGCTGCGATAACTCTTCAAGATATGAAAAATGTTCGTTTCGGATATTTAACTTTTATACCTTTAGTTTCAGGTTTATACTTATGGAAATTATGGTTTATTAGGGTTATTGACTCTATTGTTAAAGAGGGTTCTAGTTCTGACATATTACTGGGCTTGGTGATGCTTTTCATTGGTCTTTTGTTCTTATTTCCATATTTTTATGTCGCAAGTACTCTCTTTAATTTTAGCTCACCGAGAAGAACCAAAACTGCATTTAGTTGCGTGGCTATATTATTGGCATTAGGGATAAGTTATGCTTTTTATCAGACTACAATAGCGACCAAGGAGCAAAACTGGAAAACATTGACTAATGCGGATTGTGGGTATGAAATAAAATATTCCCCTAGGCTTAGTTCTTATGGTGGAAATTTTGGAGGTAATCGATGTGGTTACTGGATTTTTGCTTTAAAGTTAGGCGACCAGAAAAATGAATTAAAGATAGATAATATTGGCAATAATGAGTACGGTACTGCAAACTATGAACAAACAACTGAAGAAGTGTCTAGAGATGCAAGTTCGTATATTGTTAAAATAAGTAATGGTAGAAAACATGCCCTTATTACTTGTCGATATACCAATACCGATATGCTAGAATTTTGTGATAAGATGATAAAAACTTTTAAGTTTATTTGATTCAAATATTCCTGCCTATAATTGCATTTAGCTTATATTAAATCTTTCTACAGGTCCCTTGCCATCACTGTATTTCTTTTATTCTGCTTTGCCCTTTTGCATGCAATTTCTATTTCTTTTTTGACTTTGTCTTCCAAAGCCTTGTAGAACTCATCGGCAACACTTAAAGGCTTATTATCCAGCTTTGCCAGTTCCTTTACCTGTGATTTTACGATAACTGATTTTGTCATAATAAGTTTTTTCTAATTGTACTTAAATACTTTCTGATTTTTATTCTGTAACATATAGTTTAATGTAGCAATGGACACTGGACATTCTTGCCTAAACTATTTAAAGAGAAAAGAAATAATAAAGAAAAAATAAAAACCGGTAAGATAACCGGAATTTCAGAAGATTCAGACCCTCATAAACTATAATATCAAGGTTATATATAAACTTTATGCCGCGGTAGGATAACCAGGTATTCCGGGAGCTTCAGACCCTCCTGCTCGAAAGAGCTTCTGGGTTCAAATTTCAGGAAGACTAGTTCAGTCCTTTCTTGGGTGAGACTCCCAGCCGCGGCGCATAATTATATTTTTATTCTTCAGTTTCAGGAAAAAATGTTCCAGTAAATCCGCATTTATTGCATCTGAATGCAGGATTTGCAAATTCCCGTGCAATATTTGCCACAGACCAATCATTTGTTATATCCATACTCTTGCATTTCGGACAAATTCTCTTTCTTACCATTTTGTCAATCGTGCGTATACCAAAACATCAGTTTGTCACTTTTTTTATTGTCCAATCTGCAAAACCCAAACCTGCTGAACTGTACCACATCTCCAACCTTCAGATTTTTAACCATTGACTCTGCCAATCCTTTTTTGATTTCTTTATCTGGCATCAAAACTTCTATTTTTACTAAATCTTTCTGCACAGGCAGCCAATGGATTATTTTGTCTCCGCTTTTTTTGTATTTTTCATACTCCAATGAATCAAAAACAAGGTTGTTCTTGGCCTTCTTGAAATTCAGGCAATCCATTAGTCTAGTCAATTTTCCATCTTTAAATTCCTTGAAATCTTTTTCCGCAACATAAAACCTGTCTTTTGTCCTGAATTTTCTTGAGCCTCTTTCTTTGTGCTCGGGATGGAGTTTAAGTTCAGCAGTTTGCTCTGGGGCATTTTCTATTTTGATTTCCTTTGGGCTTTCAACAAAAAAATACCTGTTGCACTTTGAGTCAAGCATCCTTCTGTTATGCACTATCAAATCATCCCATGTAAGCACTGATTCTGTCTTAGTCAAGCCTGTTGAAAGCACGAATTCCTTAATGGCTTCTGGCAAAAATCCTCTCCTCCTTAATGCCACCAAGGTTGTCAATGAAGGATCATCCCATCCGATAAGCTGCTTTTTCTGCACCTTTTCCCTTATAACCCTTCCAGAGCTTTCCACGCCCTCAAGATTAAACCTGGCAAATTCATAGATTTTGGTTTCCCTAAAGCCAGCCATTGTCTGAATCAGCCTTTGCAATTCATTTCTCAATTCAAACTCCTTGCTTCTTAGCCTATGCGTAACCCCTTCAATGCCGTCCATTATTGCGCTTTCAAAGTCATAATTTGGCCAAACCCTGTACTTTTTCTTCTTTCTTGGGTGCGGCATGTCAACAATCCTGAATATGACTGGGTCTCTAAGGGTTGTATTCTGGCTCTGCATGTGCCCTTTAAGCCTCAGGACATATTTTCCAGCCCTTGCCTTGAACATATCATGCCATTTAGCCAAGGTATTTTCAGCTTGAGTGTACCTGCACTGGCACTCTATGCCATTTTTCCTGTTTTCCTTTATTGTCTCTTGCGGGCAGGAGCATACATAGGCATGATGCTCATTTATTATTTTCTCAGCATATTTGTAGAACTCTTCCATGAAGTCTGAAGCATAGTCTATTTTGTCGGGCTTGATGCCCAGCCATTCATAATTTTCCATGTGGATTTTGTAGAACTCTTCATCTGCAAGCTCCGGGTTGGTGTCTTCAAATCTCAAGTAGAATGTTCCATTATGCCTCTTTGCAAGCTCGCAGTTTACAATTATTGCCTTTGCATGCCCAATATGAGGATATTTGCTCGGCTCTGGCGGGAACGCTGTTACAACCTTTTGCCCCTCTCTTATGCCAAGAAACCCAAAAATGTCCTTTTCTTTTGTTTCCTCTTTCTTTTCCAGCAGCTCTGGAGCCAATTCCTGAAGCTTCTTCCCTTGTTTTTCCAATGAAAGAGTATTAACTTCTTTGACTATCTTGGAAATTTCCCTGCTAATCTCCTGTGCTTTTTCCCTTAAGCCAGGGTTTTCAGCCAAAACCTTGCCTGTAACTGCCCCTTGATTTGCCTTGCCTTTGTATTTGATGGCATTCTGCAAGGCATACTTTCTTATAGTAATTTTGAGGCTTTCATCCATAATTAGGGGTAAAATCGAAAGTTATATAAATAACTTATTCTATGAAAATTAACTGCACAAAGGCTGAAGGGGTTCTTTTTGGTTTTCTCCCTTATAATTTTTATGGGGGCTTAATGAAAAGGAAGATTTCTACAATACCAAAGGCATCAGTTGCAAGAATTCTTTTGAAAGCAGGCGCTAAAAGGGTTTCTGCTGATGCTGTTGACGCTTTCACAGATGTTCTCACAGAAATAGCTGTAAAGATTTCCTCAAAAGCAGCGCAGATAGCAAAGCATACAGGAAGAAAGACAGTGCATGAAGGGGATATCAGGCTGGCTGCAAAGTAAATGTTTTAATTTTGATAAATTTTTAATTCTTCAATCAGTGCCTACGGCACAATAATTAGTGCTCGGTGTTGCTATTCTACCACATCGCTCGCCTCACCCATACATTGCAATAAGAAAATCTTTTAAACAATCCACTTTTCTCATAAGCTAATGGGCTGGTAGTTAAACCTGGGAACTGGTTATCTGCTTTAAGTTAATCAGTTGGGGAATATAATGCGCCCTTGGCTAGGGTGATCTTCCAATGAAGACCCTATAGGCTCCGGGTTCAAATTGTTGAAAGCGAGCATGCTTTCAGCATGCATGTCCCGGCCAGTCCATTTTAATTTTAAAAATGTTTAAACTCCTTTACACAGCAGACCTGCACGGAAACGAAGAATTCTACGAGAGATTACTGAAAAAAGCAGAAGAAGAAAATGCCAATGCAGTAGCAATTGGCGGGGATTTGTGCGGAAGGGAAGGCAGCACAATAAAAGATAAAATTCACAATCAAAAACGGTTCCTTGAAAAATCCATGATTCCGTTGTTTAAGGATTTCAAGCAAAAAAATAAAAGCAAAGAAATCCATGCGATTATGGGCAATGACGACTTCAGAATAAATCTTGAGGTGTTGGAAAATGCGGAAAAAAACAAAATCTTAAAATCTATCCACAATAAATCAATTAAACTAAATAAAAATTTAGACATTGCAGGCTACAGCTTTGTCAACCCAACTCCATTTCGCCTGAAAGACTGGGAAAAGCCTGATTTTAAGTACGATAATATACCTGCACAGTTGTTTGCGGAAGAAATACGAAGCCTTGGAAAAGAAGAAGGGACAATAAGCGGGGATTTGCAAAAATTAAGTTTATTGTCAAATCCTAAGAAAACTTTGTATGTTATCCATGCACCGCCATTCAACACAAAACTTGATATAGTAACGACAAGAAACCATGTCGGAAGCAAAGCGGCAAGGGAATTTATAGAAAAAGAGCAGCCTATGCTAACATTGCACGGGCACATCCATGAAAGCCCGAAGATGAGCGGCTCGTGGAAAGACAAAATCGGCAATACAATTTGCATAAACGTAGGAAGCAGCTATCCAGAGGACAAATTGAACTGTGTTGTTGTTGATTTGGAAAATTTAAGCAGAATCGAGTATTTTGAGTTAAAATGATTGGCATAATCTCAGACACGCATGAAAATGAAAAAGCAATCCAAAAAGCCGTTGCTGTTCTGAAAGATAGAGATGTGGAGCTTGCAGTGCATTGCGGCGACATAATATCCCCTCCAATGCTTGAGCATTTTCAAGGCTTGAAGATGAAATTTGTTTTCGGCAACAACGACGGCGAAAAAAATGGGCTGAATGCCTTTGCTGAAAAATTCGGGTTTGAAGAGGTGGCTGATGAAAAGGAATTTGAGCACAAAGGAAAGAAGTTTTATGTCTATCATGGAACAAAAAGGGATATTCTTGACAATGCAATCAAAAGCAATAAATATGACTATGTTTTAACAGGCCACACCCATGTGAAGAGAGACGAAAGAATAGGCAGCACAAGGCTCATAAACCCAGGAGCCCTATTCAGGATATACCCTTACACGATTGTAATACTGGACGTAGAAAACGACAAATTGGAGTTTGTAAAAATACGAAAGAACTAAAATGGAAGAATGTGTATTTTGCAAGATTGTTGATGGAAAAATACCATCAGCCAAGGTTTATGAAGACAGCAAGGTGATAAGTTTTCTTGACATACTGCCTGCGAACAAAGGGCATTGCCTTGTAGTGCCAAAAAAGCATGCCCAAAACTTGTTAGACATGGGTGAGGACGACTTAATAGCAACCATGAAAGCAGCCAAAAAGGTTGCAAGGGCATTGTCTTTGAGCTTTGGCAATGGCAGCTTTAATATCGTGATGAACAACGGCAAGGAAGCTGGACAGGTTGTAAATCATGCCCATATTCATTTGATACCCAGGTTCCAAAAAGACAGGCTAAGGATTAAGTGGTCTCATTTGAAGTATGAAGAAAATGAAATGAAAGAATACGCCGAGAAGGTAAAGAAGTTTATTTGACAGCAATCTTTTTAAAACATTATCTTATTCTTTTGGCAATGCCGCTGTAGCTCAGCCTGGTTAGAGCGCTACGCTCATATTTTTGAGCTCTGATCCGAAAGGAAATGATTTACTCAATCTAACTGGGTTACGTAGAGGTCGTGGATTCAAGTTCCGCCAGCGGCACTTATTTTTTAACGATAACAAAACCAAAAACTTTTAATAACTAAAAATAATCCTAGTTGCTGGTGGTTTTTATGGAAATGAATATTCATGATGCAAAATTAAAAATCGGAGACAAAGCTCCAGACTTCAGCCTGCCTGGAGTTGATGGAAAAGCCTATTCTTTAAGTGATTTCAAAGCAAAAAAAATTCTTGTCATTGTGTTTATGTGCAACCACTGCCCTTATGTCCAGGCTTATGTAGAAAGGATTAAAGCAATACAGAGCGATTTTAGCGTTAAAGGCATTCAGGTTGTTGGAATCAATGCAAATGACGAAGTTAACTATCCAGATGATAGCTTTGAAAAGATGATTGAATTTAACCGGCAAAGAAAGCTTAATTTCCCTTATTTGAGAGATGAAGACCAAAAAGTTGCAACTGCTTACGGCGCTCAATGCACGCCTGAATGCTTTGTCTTTAATGGTGAAAGAAAGCTTAGATATCATGGCAGGATTGATGATAACTACAAGGATGGGAATGCAGTCAAAACCTATGATTTGAGGAATGCAATTAATGCTTTAATCCACAACCAGAAAGTGCCGATTGAGCTGGCTCCAGCAATTGGGTGCTCGATAAAGTGGAGATGAATCCTTGATTAATTAAAAATCGAAAGCTCGTATCAGCAAAATAGTTATCTCGTTTCATCTTCTGAAACCATCAGATTAAGCAAAAGCTTAGTCTGGAGTTGATAAGAATGAAAAAAAGCTTAGTTTTTGCTGTTATAGCCATGATTAGCCTGCTGGTTATTGCAGGAATAGCTATGGCACAAATAGATTGGAGATGGAGCAATAAACAAAAAGATAGCCAATCTTTTGGAATGGGCTCTACTGGCATGATGCACGGCTCAATGATGGCTTACCACGAAGAGATGGAAAAGCTTATGGAAAATGGTAACTACAATGACCTGGTTGCATTGAGGGAAAAGCTCGGCTTCAGGATAATGCCATGGGTTGACAATGAGGATGATTTCAGGCAAGCCCAGAAAATCCATGAGAAAATGGAAAAGTCACACGAAGAGAATGGCTTTGGAGGCTGCCCGATGATGGGCTGATTTTTTTATTTTTTGTCAAAAACCACCAGTCATAGACTGGTGGCATGATTATATTATGATAAACATAGTGTGGTTTTGGACATTACAAAATTCCACTTATTGACTGGTAGTTTTTGAGCATATCCAAATTCCATGCACTGTGCTTGTTACACTTAAACCACTTATGAAACATAAGTGGAATTTTGATATTTAAAAAAGTTTATAAGGTAATTGAAAATAACCAAAACGGGGGTAACAAAAATGATGGATGGCTATGGAATGATGGGGTACGGCTACTTTGGCTTGGGATGGCTGTTCCAGATACTTATTTTGGTATTGTTCTTTGTAGTAATCTGGTGGATGCTCAAAAGCAGCGGAAGCTTTGGATTCAGGGCAAATGAAAGCGCTATGGACATTCTTAAAAAAAGGCTGGCAAGCGGCGAGATAAGCCAAAAGGAATATGAAGCATTAAGAAAAGAGATTGAAAAATAAGCCAATATGGAAATTGACAACAAAAGGCTTGTCATTGGATTAAGCCTTGTTTTTGTGCTGGGCATTTTATTTGCTATAGTCAATGGAATTTATACCTCATCCACAAACCACCAGCTGCCTTTGATTGTTTATGGCATTTCCTTTCTTTCAATTTTGATTGGGGCTTTCATTGTTGTCATGTTTCAATTTAAAATCAGCAAAATCCAGCTTGAAAGGGTCTTAAAGATACTGCCGAAGGAGGAAAGAATTGTAGTCAAGATTTTATTGGACAATAATAACTCCATAGAGCAGAACAAATTGGTTGTATTGTCAGGCTATACAAAAGTCCAGATTTCAAGAATAGTTCAAAAACTGGTTGAAAGGGATGTTGTTGAGAAAAAGAATATGGGGAATACGAATTTGGTTATGCTGAAGATTTAGGATAAAATTAGCTTTTTGTTTGCGTAGATGTCCTATATGCTTCAATTTTAGATTGAAGATACCTTGCATCTCTCCTTACCTGGGATGTCTCATATCTATGTGATGAAAGAGCTAATCCACCGACAAATCCAATCCCAGCTGATGCATATAACGGTAAATTTTTAATAAAGTGTCTTCTATCTATCTTTTTTGGGGCTGAAGGAGTATAGTCTATTTGTTTACGGCCAACTTTTTCTGCTGCCGCACCCACTCCAGCGAATACTGTTCCTAAAGTAACTGGATTCAAAACTAAATTATAAAAATTATTATGAAGGGGGTATCCTAGAAGTTCTCTTAATTCTTGAAATGTTAATAACTCTTCATTGCTAAGAATATTGTAATGAGGATAAAAAGTCTTTAAACCACCAACCCTCCTTATAGCTTTTTCCAGTTCTGAAGGAATGGTAGTTTCGCCCTCCATTGCTCTTCTTAAAATCGAGTTATTTGGACGAAGTCTTTCCAAAGCTTTATTGTATTCCTTACCTTTATCTACTTGAACGTAAGGTGAAATTCCTTGAATTTCTCTTAAAGTTTGGACCAGTGTCTCTTCCATATCTTCCATGGAAAAGAGTGATAGTTTCCCCTTTTTAAATCTTTCTTTTGTAACTACTGTTAAGTTATGCTTAGACTTTGTCCCCCATCTTCAAAACCTTATCATAATTATATCTTAAAGCCTTATTGTCAGGATGCTTCTTCAACTGCTCTTCCAAAATTTTCTTTGCCTGCTCAAATTTTCCAGTTGACATGTAGACAACTGCAAGATTATTTGCAGGACTTGGGTTGTCTGGATTATATTTCATGCTTTTTTTATAATATTCAATTGCCCTGTTCTTGTCATTCATTTGCAGGTATATTTTTGCAATCTCTGAAAACACTAACTTGTAATTGGGGTTTATTTTTGCAGTTTTTCCAAAGTATTTCAATGCATTTCCAAAATCACTTCTGCCAAGATGCATCCTTGCTGCCTGATAGTTATAGCGATCACTTTTTGGGTCTTCCTCCAATTGCTTCAATATGATTTTTGAATATTGTACTGTTTTGCCGCTTATTAATTTTGCATCTTTCAAAGATCCGAAATGGTGCAGAACAACATCAATCTTCTTATACTCCATATTTTTTTCAATGATTGAGTCCTCAATTAATTCGTGAACCCTGTGCTTGAAGTAAAGCCCTAATTTGTTCCTGAACAGCCTGACTAGATGATGGGAAATATAAAACTGGCAATCTTTCACTAAACTAAAATCTGAATCGTTTTTTAAAGCGCCTTCAAAAAAATCATTAATGTAAGACCTTTGCTCTATTGTAAAACCAACTATGCCATTATCTGCATTTTCAATTTCATTTTTTATCTTTCTTAAATCATTCTTTTCGATAACTTCATCAGCATCAAGCACAAGTATCCAGTCCTTTGTTGCATGCTTTATGCTTTCGTTCCTTGCAGCAGAGAAATCATCAATCCATTTAAAATGGAACATTTTTGCGCTAAATTTTTTAGCGATTTCCAAAGTTTTATCTTCGCTTCCAGTATCGACAATAATAATCTCATCAACAATATCTTTTACAGAGTTTAGGCATTGCTCTAGGAAAACCTCTTCATTCTTTGTTATCATGCATAGAGAGATTGTTGGCATTTTATGGGTAAGTATAGCTCAATATCAATTCCTTATTTGAGTTTCTTAGGTATAAGGTATCACCATCATCATTCCAAATACATGGGCTGTATTTGTTCCAATAAAGTTTTGTTGCTGTATTAGTGCCACTGCCACTGTACAAACTGAATATCGCTCCACTTTCTAATTCATAGCTTTGGAATCTGTAACTGTGTATGGAATCATCACTCATATTCCACCCCGTCATGTCACATGAGAAAGAGCAGCTATTCTTAAATATTACATATTCGCCATTTGGAGTTTGACAATCATTTCCCTCTGCATTATAATTAAAATCCAAAATTGAAATACACTTATCATCACATATATTTTGCTGCGGCTGCGTCGAATTTGTCTGATTTTGGCTTGTTGAGTCTAAGCATTGCCCGTTTTCACATCCATACTCACATATGTTATGGTACAGCCATAAATTGCCATCTTCATTGCATTCCATCAGTACATCACTCCTGCAGCTGAAATCGCCTGGGTTGCATAGGTTAATGCAGCTGTCATTCATGCAGCCCCTGTCGCAACGCTCAGCAAGCGTGAAGGAGCAGTTGGAAAGCCTGTAGCTCCTCTCGAATTTGGATATGCATTTCCAGCCCTCTTCGCAAGCTGGCAGATTTTCTTGAATTGGATAATCTGATATTCCTTCTGCAGAAATTTTGCATTTTGAGAGACAATTGAAGTCACTGTAAGTTTCATTTACCCACTGCCCTGTCTTCAAATCGCACTCCATATAAGCAAAGTCATTCTTGCATTTCTCTTCTGTTTGGCAGCATTTTTCCTCGCAGAACTTCTCGCTTGGGTATTTGCATGCCCTTAAAATTTCAGTTGCAGCATGCCCAGTAATTGCTGGATTTTTGTCTGAATTCATTTCTTCGGTTATCTTTTCTGAACATCCATTTATAATGAGCATCAAAATTGGCAAAGCTATGATCAAATAGATGAATACCTTAGATTTGTCAAGATTATTCAATATAGCTATTATTACCACCCCTTTTTTGAACGCCAAGGCCCGGATTACTTGGAATTGTTTAACGCCATAGCTCGAATTCTGCGAATTCGCGGACCTCGTGCATAGCCCGAGGTTTCGAGACCGCCGCACTACCAGATTATGCGACAGTGGCACAACAATTCCAAGTTCCCAAAAACCTCTCAGTTTTTGCGATGAACCGAGAAGCCCTTGCGGGCAGCAGTTCTCTTGAAAAATTCGAGACTGCCGCAATATTCTGATTGTGAGGCTCGTTCCTCGCCAACTGCCAGATTCTGCCACCTTGGCGTATGAAGAGAAGAACATAACCACTTTAAAACTTTTACCTTTTAATCACTGCAATCCCACATAAATCCGCAATTTAAGCACACTAGCTTGCAATGCCTTTCTATCATCTCAAATCCGCAGACTTCACATATAATTTTTTCAGATTTTTCCTTCACATTTGACACCAAAGGAGCCATAGCTTAGGCTTAAATTGAACTTCTTGCACAAGAGGTTCATGACTATTAAATTTTTCTCAGACGAGTCCCTGACAATGCACTGCCTGAATCCCTTGTTGTCCCATATTGATGCGCCGTCAACCTTGTCGCAGAATGTGATAAACTCATTGGGCTTCTCGACGTTAAAAGTCTCTGTTGCATTCCTTAACTCTTTTTCTATCTTTTTAACGTCATCCGGCACTGTTATAAATGCCCAAAACACGCTTGTAAGCACAACTCCAATGACTAAAGCACCTACAAAAATGCCCCATGCTTCCAATTCAGAGTATGTTTTTGCCATCACAGAGTAGGAATGAAAATGAGTTTAAAAAGGTTTATTCCATTTAGTGGTTTGGAATGCCAATATTTTAATAAAAAACTGGGATAAATTTTATTTAGAAATAAATGCTCCCGCCGTGCTATACACGTTTTTGTTAAAAATTAGAGCTTATTTTTCCCGTTATTTCAATATTTTCTTTAGCTTTTTCTTAAATCCAGCTATATAAATTGGTTTTTGAAAATATTCAACAGGCTTTAATTTTTTTACAGTTTTTACACCCTCTTGGCCTAAATGTACAAGGGTTAAGAAAGCTACTTTCTGGTTCTTTAGCTTTGGATTAGCCCTAATATTTTCCAATACTTC
>JACPMS010000033.1 GCA_016185875.1 Candidatus Woesearchaeota archaeon
ATGGAAGCAGAAAAACAAAAATACGTACCTTTCTTATGCATTCAAAATCCCGCAGGAAATGGGCTCAAATGACTGGCAGCTTGGATTCTACAGCAGAAAAAAAGACAAGATAACCACTTTTGTCATAGCCGGAGACAACATCAAGATAAGGGCAGAGGAGGAAATATTCAAAAAGGAAGGGGCAAAAGTAAATGAAATACAGCTTGAGAAAGTGAATCTCACATTTGACAAAGCAATTGCAAAAGCAGATGAGTTCCAGCAAAAAAACTTTCCAAAGGACAAAAGCATAAAGACAATTGCAATCCTGCAGAACATATCTAGCCTTGGCAATGTGTGGAATATAACATATGTGACAGAAGCTTTCAATACTTTGAACATGAAAATCGACGCTTCAAGCGGCAAGGTGCTTGAGCACAGCCTTTCATCAGTTTTTTCTTTCAAAAAAGAATAGTCAAACATAAATTAATCAACATAGCCTAATAAAACTATATTTTTTAATTGCGAATTCTTTAAATATAAGGTAGATGTAAATAATTAGGTTTTTCTTTGTGGTTAAAATGGTGTTAAAAGTGAAAATCAAAAAAAGCGCTGATGCCAAAGTGCCTTTCTATGCCCATAAAGGAGATTCTGGAGTTGATTTGTATGCTGCTGAAGACTGCTTGCTAAAGCCATTGGAAAGAAAGCTGATAGGCACTGGCATTAGGATTGCAATTCCCTATGGCTATGAAGCCCAGATAAGGCCGAAGAGCGGCCTGGCCTTGCAGCATGGGATAAGCCATGCCAACAGCGTAGGCACGATTGATTCAAGCTACATGGGCGAGATAAAAATTCCAATGATAAATCTTGGTAGCAAGCCGTATAAAATTGAAAAAGGGAAGAAAATTGCCCAAATGGTGTTTGCAAAAGTTGAAGAGGCTGTGTTTGTGCAGGTTGAGCATCTTGGAGAAACAACAAGGAATGAAAACGGCTTTGGAAGCACAGGCTTGGAGTAAAGAGGTGTGAGCATGGCTAAGGATACGAGCAAACCGATAAGGTTCAAGACAATACAGAAAAACACAAAGCTGGCAGAGTTTGTTGCTGAGGAAGCCAAACCAATCAACCAGGAAGAGCAGCAACTAGTTGACTAGTTCTTTTTTACTTTTGAGTAGTCATCAAGAAAAGATTTAAAAATACTTCCATATAACTTGCTTGTTATGGGGTGGCTATACAAGAAATCAGAAGCAGCTACTACTTTGCTGATAATCATAGTTATAGTATTTTTTCTAGGATGGCTTATCAATGTCAGCCAAAGGGAGTGCAAAACCAACAAAGAGTGCGGCTCAGAGGCATATTGCGGCTCTGATTTTTCATGCCATGCTTATCCCACAATACAGAAGACAGTTGTTCAATATAATCTATTCTGGCCTGCTGTAATAATTGGATTTGCTATAGTTGTTGCAGCTATAATATTCAAGCGGAACAAGACAGCAACCAAAGAAAAAAGTGCAGAAGAGTATTTGGCTGATAATGTTAAAGTGCCTGAAGAAGCTGCAGAATCATACTACAAAGGCAACAATAATTTTAAAACACCTTAAAGAATCTTGTCCACTTCTTTCCTTATATCTTCAAAGACGCTCTTTAAAGGTTTTGACGAGTCTATTATTTTTATATTATCTTTCAATAATCTTGGCAGTTTCAAGAAATTCTTTCTTATTTTCTTCATAAACTCCAAATGCTCGAATTTCTCTTTTTTTCTGTGTTTTATCCTTTCTAGTGCAATAGGAGGATTAACATCAAGGATAAAAGCTATGTCAGGCTTTCTGAAAGATTTGTTTTTGCCTATAATCTCTTTCATATCAAGCCCTTGCGCTGCCTGAAATGCGATTGTCGAATAATAGTACCTGTCGCAAAGCACAATGTTCAGCTCGTGCCTGTTTGAATGCCTTAAAAAAGGCTCGATTGTATTCTTCAAGTGCTCTGCCCTGTCTTTGATGAACAAATCCATCAACTTTTTGCTGCTGCTTTTCGGGTCTTTCTCTTCCATTAGCATTTTCCTTATCTTTTTTCCATAAGTGCCGTTTGTAGGCTCCCTTGTTGTCAAAATACGATATTTTTTGTGCCTTGAGAACAAGTGATTGTGGAGCATTTTGATCAGCTCGCTCTTGCCAGAGCCATCAATGCCATCAACAACAATGAACATGCCTTTTCCCATAGGCTTGGAGATTTTAAGTTGGTTTATTAAATTTGCGCAAAAATAAAACAACAAAAATTTAAATAAACCATGAGTTAGCTTTGCTGCATGATTGCAATATTGACGGATTTTGGAAATGCAGAGTATCTTGGGGCAATGAAAGGCGTTATCTATTCGATAAACCCAAATTCAAAAATTGTCGATTTGCATAATTTTGCAAGCCATCAAAATATAAAGGAAGCAGCATGGATTCTTTTTAAGAACTACAGGCATTTCCCAAAAAATTCCATATTCTTGTGTGTTGTTGACCCGGGAGTTGGAGGCAAAAGGCAATGCCTGGCGATAAAAACAAAAAACTATTTTTTCGTGGGGCCAGACAACGGATTGATGCACAAGGCAGCTGCTGAGGACAAAATTGCTGCTGCGGTTAAATTGCAAGTTAAAAATGCATCGATGACTTTTCATGGAAGGGACATTTTTGCAAAGGCAGCAGCCAAGCTTGAGAAAGGAGCAAAGATTGAGCAGCTTGGAGAAAAAACAACGGTAAAGACAAAACTTGATTTTTACCTTAAAGGCAGGCAGGGAGAGGTTGTAAGAGTTGACAATTTTGGCAACATAATAACAAATTTGAGTTCGCTAAACAAAAAAATGTACAATGTCAAAACAAAAAATTTCAGCCAGAAATTAGGCTTTTATGGAACATACGAGTCAGCGCCTTCAGGCACCCTATTTCTTATTAAAGGAAGCTACGATGCACTTGAAATTTCCATCAAAAATTCCAATGCGTCAAAAAAATTAAGGCTAAAATCAGGGGATAGAATAATGATAAGCTAAACTTTTAATTCTTCTGCGCTTTTCCTCTCAAAATAAAGCTCCTTGATGTCATTGTAAACCTTGGCTTGGTCCTCTGGCTTTATTTTGTTGTAGAGGCTCATTACCTCGATGTAGTTTTTCTTTGCGGTTTCCAAGTCAAGTTTCATTAACGCTTCTCTGGCTCTGCCTATGGTATTTTGTATTCTTGAGAGCTCGTCAAATTCTTGGGTTTCCTGCATCAAATCTTCTGGCATTTCCTTGCTTTCTTTTTTCGCAAATAATTTTCCTAGGAAAGAAGGCCTCTCCTGCTTTTTTATTTTGTCAATCGCGCTTTTTATCTCTTCCTGCGCTTCCAGAACCTCTTGCGGCTTTGCAGTTTCCTGCCCTAATTCCTTCCCAATGCCTTCAAAGTCAAATTCCTCAAGATTATCCGGAAACTCAATCTCCTTTTCAGAAGGCTCAAGCTCTTGAGGAAGCTCAAATGCAAAATCCTCCTTTAACCCTTTTGGCTTTTCAATGATTTTTTTTGTTTGTAATCTTTTTATGGGCGATTTTCCCTTTGTAAGCTTTGCCTTGATTTTTGGAGATGCTTTTTGTATTTTTTTGATTTGGGCTAATTTTTTTGACTGCTTTAATGCCTTTCTTGAAGCCTTTGCAGTTAATTTTTTTGCCTGCTTTGGCGATTTTTTTTGGATTTTTGCAGCCAATTTTTTTGGGCTTATTGCCTTCTTTTTGCCTGATAATTTTTCAGGCTGCAATACCTTGCCCATGTCCCTTACCAAGCTGCTGAACTCTTCCTCTTCTGGAAAGGATTTAGCCTTTTGAGGCTTTACCAGCTCGTCAAAGAACTTCTGCTTTGGCTTTATTGATTCCTCAAGCTCTATATCTGTGGGAGGAGGAGGGGGAAGAATGTCGTCAAATTTAGGCTTTGGCTTGAAGAACAGCATAAGGCATACCTCTTTTTAATGCGTGATATTATTTTGTTTTAAATATTTATTGGTTTGGCCGACAATCTCTATGATTTTTTCTCTTGAATTAAGCCCAGAGGCTATTTTAACCTTTCTTTTTAGCAATTTTGACAGGAATTTTATAATCTCTAAGTTCGCTTTGTTGTTTTCAGGCTTTGCCTTTATAGAGATTCTGTAAGCGTTTCTCTCTTTGTCAAAACACTCTATTTTGTTTTCCCTTGAGTTCGGCTTGGCTATGATTTTGAATTTGGTTTCTTTGATGTCCATATAAGGAAAAAGTGAAATTTAGAATATTTAAATGTGCTTTTATCACTTTACAATAATAAAAATGGAAAGGTTTATAAATCGTTAGATTTTGCATAATGTGATATAACAATGGCAGAAGGGCAAAATACAGAAAAACCTTTAGAAATTTTAGTGATAGATGATAACCCTTTAAGAGAAGCTTTTGCTGACTCTATTAAGTTAGGTATAAAAAGGACAGGTACATATGCAAATGCAGATGTTGCTGAAGATGGTTTGGATGGTTTAGCTAAATTTATTGAAAGATTAAATATTGGAAAGCCCTATGATGGCATTCTCACAGATTTGGGTATGCCAAGAGTAGATGGTGTTACTGTTGTCGAGATAGTGAAAATATTATCTCCACAAACACCAGTTGTTGTTTTAAGTGGATATGAAGCTAACGAACTGTATAAAGCACGTTTAGCTAAACTTAAAGAATTAAAACTAGATGGGTTTATGCAAAAACCTATTGGAAATCCAGATATAGATTATTTCCTTGGATGGATTATAGAGGCAAGAAAGAATCCTAAAAATCCACCAGAATTTAGACAACCAATAAAACCGAGAGGAATTTATTAATCATAATCTCTCCAAGTATGGCCGCATTTCTCGCATTTTAAGAACTTTGTTTCCGGCTCATCGCCTGCTCTTGTCTGCACAAGCCAGAAGTAAGCTGTCTTATGGTAGCATTTTGGGCATTCTGCAGTTGTTTTTGGCAAAGTCTGAAGTTCGCCTTTGTCTATTACCTCCACTTCCTTGCCTGTTTTGGGAATAGTCTCTTTTACTGTGGCTCCTGCTACATGAGTTGTCTTATATCCGCAGGAGCATACCAGCATCTTCCTGCTGTCTTCTTTCCTTGGCACAAGTATTGAGCCGCATTTTGGGCAAAACATCTTAAGCTTGAGAACTTTAACAAATTCTATATAAATTTAACCTTTTTGGGTTAGAATGTACTTGAATATATCAAGCAGCTCAACGAACCATATCTTGATGTAGCCAAGCAAGGGAATCCTTAAAACAGCGTTGCCTACAATATAGTTTTCGCTTATCTTTGTTTCGTTCAAAAACAGGTTGTTTATGGATGCAGGGTTTGTTTTGTAGTTGTCCCCTTTTGTTTGGAAATAATATGTGCTGTTCTCCTGCCATTTTTTGACTACCCTGTGGATTATGGGGTCTTTTTTGGCGCTCCAGAACACTACAACATCGCCAACTGCGATGTTTTCAGCCTTTTTGCCTTTAAGAACCATAATATCGCCTTTGTCAAAGCCGTTCTTTAATGGGAAACTGCCAAATTGCTGTTTTTTTATGTTGTTGCCAATGTACCACTTGCCTCCTTTATCCCACCAGTCATCAAAGCCATTGTTGTGCTCCATGGATTCGCTTACAACAGCAACAACAGGATGGGAAGTGTTGAGCAGCAAGCCCAAGCCGGGGTATACAATGAACTTAATAATGACAAAAGCCAAAATAATGTTAACTACCCAGCTCCAGATGCTGTTGTCCTCCCATATGAAGTGCCATATATCTTTCCATCTTTTCCTCCAGTGCTTCATAAAATAAGCTCTTTGCAAAAAGAATAAAAAGGTTTTGTTTTGGAAGTGGATAATCTTAAATAATTATAAAATGTCGGAATTTTCCACTAGTTTATAACTAGTGGCAGAATACTCTGCCAAAATATCATCAAAAATGCCTTTGCATTTTTGGGACACCAAAAATTCCGAAGGAATTTTTTAGTGCATTGCGAAAATTCCGAGCATGCTCAAAAACCACTGAATCACATTTGCGTTAGCAACATTCCACCAGTCTATGACTGGTGGTTTTTGACAATACCAAAACTAGCCTAAAATGAAAATAATCATCCTTGGAGCAGGGGCAATTGGAAGCTTGTACGGAGCAAAACTGTCTAAATTAAATGATGTTGTGCTGGTTGGAAATCGGCAGCATGCTGATAAAATAAATAAAAGCGGATTGAAAATCAAGGGGATAGAGAATAAAATACACAAAATAAAAGCAATAACTAAAATCCAAAACATTGAAAATAATACCCTAATATTACTAACAACAAAAGTCTATGACAGTGAAAAATCGATAAAAAGCATCAAAAATCTAATAAAAAAAGACACAATTATCTTGTGCCTGCAGAACGGGCTTTATAGCGAAAATCCAGTTAAACAAATTGTTGGCAGGAAATGCCTTGTTTTGAGGGGCATCACCAACTTTGGAGCTATTTTCCTGAAGCCTGGGATTGTTCGATATACAAATTACGGCTACACAGCAGTTGAAAGAAGCCAGAAAAGCAAGGAATTGGCAGAAAATTTTGAAAAATGCGGTTTAAATGCCCATGTTTCCAAAGACATAAGAATAGATATATGGCAAAAGTTAATCTTAAACTGCGTGCTTAACCCTATTACAGCTATTTTAAGGATAGAAAACCGGGGAATTGCAGATGAAAGGTTAAATCCGCTGAAAAAATTAATCATAGGCGAATGCCTGAAAGTCGCAAAAAAGGATGGAATTGCGTTTGACATTGACTTTGTAAAGAAAATAAACAATGGAATAAAAAACTCAAGGAATCTCTCTTCTATGCTGCAAGACTTGATGAAAGGCAAAAAAACAGAGATTGACTACTTGAATGGTGTTGTTGTTGACTTGGGAAAGAGGTTTGGGATTGAGTGTCCAGTGAATAGTGGGATTGTAGAGATTGTGAAGGGGATGAAAAATTAATGAAAAACTTCTTCAAGATATTGAACTTTCGGAGAAAGTAGTCCAGCGTAACGATAAATTTGCATAAGGTATATGCCCAAATCTGATACTGCCTTGTTATTTGCACCTGTTGACCTGATTCTAAGACTTCCATCTTGCCTAAATTGTATTCCTCCATATTTTCTTAACTTGCGTTCGACAGTTATAATATCTTCTCTTCTCATCCTTAAACCTGTTAGAAATCCTAATTTACTAGTTGAAATGACATCTTTCAATAAGTGGTCTCCCATATAGAATACGTTTTTTGGCTTCTCTACTCCGAGAGAATTTAGTTCCCTCCACAATCCATTCGATTCAGATGGGGTTCTAAAACAATAGGGTTTAATTGCCCCAGCTTTAATGATCTGAAAATACTCTCTTATCCCTAGCATATCCAAAATCCAATTAGTGTATTCTTCAGGAGAGGATGTAACTAAGAACAAAACGTATCTTTGGCTTAATCTGTCAAACAATTCTACTAATCTCTCATTGTAACGTATACCAAATAAATGAGGCTTTTCCCTCAGTTCTTTCTTATATCCATCTTCATGATGATGAGCTTGAAATATGGCATCATCAATTGCCCTCACAGTGCTTTCTCTCGGTCGACTTTTTGGGATGACTGATTTCATGTATGCCTCAGCATAATCAAACCCGTCACATATAAGCAAAAATCTAGGTTTGTTGAAATCCGGGTTTGGAATTTGTGGAATTTCAATACTGCCAGTTTTGTAAGTTTTCAAAATCTTATC
>JACPMS010000034.1 GCA_016185875.1 Candidatus Woesearchaeota archaeon
AGCTCTACCATTCGCCAGAGGACAAAAGCGAGTATTTAAGCGAAAAAGCATTAAAAATGGTGAGTGATGTTCTGGTTAATACAATGATAAAAATCGAGAAGGTATAACTCTAAAAGAGATATATTTAAAAATTGAGATTGATTGCAAAAGCATATGCCAAATAAACAACCGTTTTTGGTACAGGATGGTGGAATAGAACCTTGGTAAATGGGCATAAGCTTGCGGAATTGTTTAAACCCCTATCAGTTCCAGAAGCTATTGGAACGCTTGGGACTGACAGACAAATAGACCAAAGAGTTGTTGATGCAAGCGGTGAGGAGATAGGGGGACTTTTTAAAACATTACAGGATATTCTTGTAGTGCGAATATTGGTACCACAGCACCAATCTTTGGTAGTTTGGGGCGATGAACCTAAACAGCCTGACACATGGAATGTACTTAGGTACACCCGTCTAGGTAAGGAGTATGATGGTAGCTTAAAGATAAGAAAGGAGGAGGAATATACTAAATAGAATAAAATTAATTAAAAATAGGTTTACCTACTTCTCGCTCAGGCAGTAAGTATGCAAAGCCAGATAGCCTGCAACAGCAGTAATTTTAGTTGTCATTGAATTTTTATTTATTGTTTTTATTGAAATTAAGCGCTTGCCCCTTGTTTGATTTGTCCAGCCCATCTCAAAAACAAAAACCTTTAAATATTTCCTATAAGCTTAAATTACTCCAAAATGGTAATTAATCACATTAAAAGATTCTTTGAAAACCAGAAAAAGAGGTTTCAGGAGAAGAGAAAGGAAAAAGAAAAGCTCGAGTCTTTTCGGGAAACCGAGGAGATGCGAAAAGGCGAGGAAATAAAAAGAGAAGCAGACAGGTTGGCCCAGTTGAAGCAGTACCAAACAGCTATTGAAGAGTACAACAAGGCTTTGGAATTCTATCCTTACAAGGGAAATGAGCAAGATATGTTCAAGAACGCTGCTGAATTCTTGTTCAAGTGCAACTACAACATTGCTGCATGCTATTCCTACCTTGATAATTTTGACAATGCAATCTCCCATTTTGACAAAGCACTGCAGGTTGATATGGCAGACAATGAAAACAAGGTAAGGGCATTGATGGGCAAGGGAAGCACTTTCTACAGGAAAAGGCTGTTTGTTGAAGGAAGGTACAAAGCAGGAGCTTATCATATCTCAATGGACACAGACTGGGAAGTAAGCGACAAGACAATCGGGCAGTACAAGGAGGAGGACAGGAAAAAGAATTTTATCAAAATGGCGCATGACTGCTTTACCCAGGCTGCAGAGCTTGACAAAAGCCATGTGGAAGCATGGTACAACAAAGGCCATATGGAAGTGCTGATGAACAGGATAAAAGAGGCTGTGCAGTCGTTTGACAATGTTGTAAACCTTAACAAGAGCTATGAGAACAAGGAATCAATCTCCTTGTTTGATGAAATCAAGAGGGACAGGGGAGTGCCAATCAAAGCCTCTGAAATAATGGAAAGAAGCGAGAGCGCAGAGCCGGCATTCAAGACAAAAACAGGGCATCTGGTCAGGACAAGGGCAGAGATGATGATTGCCAATTTCCTGTTTGACAACAGCTTGTTGTTCCAATACAATTCTGTTGCAACGTGGGCTGACAAGGACGAATTCAGGGCTTCTTTCTACATACCAAAGCTTGATTTGTACATAGACCACCATCCTTATGATTATCTTAAAGAGTACCAAAAAGTCATGAAGGCAAAGGTAAAGCAGTACGAAAAGCACAAGAAAAAGCACATTTACATCACTTCTGAGGATGAGAAGAACATTGAGGAAGCTATAAGGCTGAAGATGAAGCCGTATATTATTTTGTAAGGTTTCTTATTAAAATTTGAGCACAACCCACTGGACATGCTCACGTGAAATATATAAAGCAGAACTTCTTACAATATTAGAAAATAAAGAAAAAGCCGCTCAATCCGGTGGAGCGAAAAGTTGAGACCCTCAACAAGTTGTGTAATATCACTAATATATAAAACTTTTTATGCCGCGGTCGCTTAATCTGGTATAGCGAGAGGTTGAGACCCTCTTGCCAGAAATGGCTTCTGGGTTCAAATCCTATAAAGGATTGACTTTCTGGGTGGAAATCCCAGCCGCGGCGTTTTACCAGTGTTATAAAGCAAGCCCTTTAGTGAACATGATAACCAACAGCTTCATTTTTTTGGAAAGAATAGGCAATAAGCTAGAACAGAATATCTGGAAGAATGGAATCCATGACTGGAATTCGTTTTTGAAAAGAAGCAGTATAAAAGGACTGTCAAGGCACAGAAAGCTGTATTATGACAGAAAAATCTTGAATGCGCGAAAAGCGCTTTATAATTTTGACTCAAGCTATTTTCAGGATTTGCTGCCGCAGTCAGAGATGTGGAGATTGTATGACTTTTTCAGGGAAGATGCTGTTTTTCTGGACATTGAAACAACTGGATTAAGCAAGCAAAGTGATGATATAACTGTCTTCGGGCTTTATGACGGAATAAACACAAAAATAATGATAAAAGGGATTAATTTTGACTGCAATTCCTTAAAGAAAGAATTAAAAAAATACAAGCTAATTGTGACATTCAACGGCGCATCATTTGACCTGCCTTTTATTGAAAAAAGGTATGCTGGTCTGCTGCCCAAAATACCGAATTTTGATGTAAAGTCTGCGACTGACAGGCTTGGCTTGAAAGGCGGGTTAAAGAATATTGAAAAAAGTTTAAGCATCAAAAGAAGCAATATTGTTGACAAATTCTACGGAGGGGATGCATTAACTCTGTGGAGTATGTATCGCGCAACAGGAGATGATTATTATTTGAATTTGTTAGTTGAGTACAATGAATTTGACATTATAAACTTAAAAATTGTTGCTGAGCATTGTGTGAAGAAGATGAAAGAATTATTGTTCAACAATCACTTTAGTTCCAATGCTCTGCCCAGGCATTCCAGTTTCAAAAATAACCCTTAAAGCGCCGCTGTTGCCGTGTGCTGAAGCAATTTTTCCATTGATTACTTTGCCAGCAGATGTTTTCCACATAACTTTTTTTCCAACTAACTCAGATGCTTTTTCTTTGTTATCTATACCATTGACTTCAACAATCATGTGATTGCCTTTCTTCACCCTTCTAGAGCCCCTGAAATTTACTATAACCCCATCCATAGCATTTTGGAATATTGTTTATTTTAAAAATGTTGTTGTTTTAAATTG